>JBJTCW010000001.1:0-8582 GCA_046092065.1 Candidatus Nitrosotenuis sp.
CTTGTACAACTTTAAAATTATTTTACAAAACGCCTTGTTCATTGTATCTTTCTCAAAGCAAGAATCTGTTTTTGTTTTATCCGATCTTTGTATATTTTCAAACTTTGTATTCTTGGAATAGACTAGTTGCAGATCCGCATCTCTCAAGTTTGAACCATCTAGTGTAGCAAATTGTAAATCTGCCCTGTACAAGTCAGCTTCACGCAGATTTGAGCCTAACATTATAGAATTTTTGAGATTGGCATTTTTGAGATTGGATTTGGTTAGGTCAGAACCACTTAGGTCAGAACCTTCAAGATTGGCATTCTCAAGATCCATTCCTCTTAATGACGCCCCTACAAGATCACATTTTGATAGATTTTTCGTTAATGGGCTTTGCGGATTTTTATCTAGGCATGACTGTATTTTTGTGTCTGTTGATGTATTGTGGGAATTGTTCTCAGATGGAATTGTGACCAGAATTAGAACTGTAGCAAACAATATCGCTAATGCAAGAAAAATCTTCATCTTTGTAATTTTGCATATGGCATCAATAAAGTTATTTTTTATTTCTTAATCTGGTGTGGAATTTAGTTTATTTGGCCATTGCCTTGGCAAACTCGCTTACTATACCGTTCCAGTTTTTTGCCTTGACTATGCCACTTGCAACTAGTATGCCTGACGATCCAAGCTCAATTGCTTTTCTTACGTCCTGTCCAGAGACAATGCCTGCGCCGCACAACAGCTTGGTGCTGTTTTTTGCTTTTTGCACCGCCTTGACTGACTCCGTGATTAATTCAGGTCTTTCAGTGGATACTGCCTTTCCAGATCCGATTAATTCTGGCGGCTCTATTGCGATATAGTCTGGGTTTAGCTTGGCATATTTTGCAGCCTCTGCAACATCTTGTACGCAGACAACTGAGATCATTTTCAACTGGCGGAATCTATTCACTAGATCCTCAATGTCTTTAGCAGGAATCCTGTGCTCACTGTGGTTGATTAGTGAACCGGATATCTTTGATGTTTTTAGCAATTCAGGTATGACAAAACCTGTGGTGCTTCCTGTCTTGGAGTTGTCAGTGTGTTGGGCAAGAATAGGACCTAAATATTTTATTCCCAAAAGATGGTGCGGTGGGGCAATTGCTATTTTGATCTTGTATTTTTTTGCTATTTTTTGTGCTACTGATGCTAGTTTTACTGCCTTGGCACCGGATATTTCTTCATAATTTTTGTAATTAATGATAAACAACTTTGTGTTGTTGTCTTTGTGTGATATTTATTGTTTTTAGATTTCTATTTGCGCGGCGCCCTTCCAGATAAAGCCGCACAAAGTGAAAATATTGTCTGTCATTTCATCCGAGTTTGTAAACAGCGAGCATTCCGCTTCGGTGTTCTCATGCAGATTCCCACTGACTGCGGAATCTGACATTAATAATTTGGCGTACATTGGGCATTTTTTAGTCACTGCGATTCTTCTCTTGGATGGTATCTTTCCAATTCTGACCTCACCTAGAGTGACTGTTTGTACGCTATCGTTTTTCAGATATGCTGCGACATATTCGCCACTGCTCTTTAGGTTGTCTGCTAGACCACCTGTCGTGCTAGTAATAGCTTGACTGTTGTGGTTGAACATTCCAGTTGTGATGTCTCTACCATCGTATCCAATCACTTTGAGTGACTCGATGTTTGGCTTGCCGCTGATTTGTGACGAACTGAAAAAGTTTTGCGAATATGTAAAGACGATTGCTCCACCTTGCTAGTTGCAATAGCTGTAGAACAGTGTAGCAATGATTGGCGCTACGCCTCGTCGTGAATGTAGTCGTCAATTGTTGATGTTTGTATTCATTGATGTTGTTTCGGTAGGCGTGCTGTTAAGCTAAGTGCTATTCAGAAATCACAGCAGCTGAAAAGCTAACTCCAAAAGAATTGGTCAAGGCCTGTCTGTTTTGGTTTGCCGACCATACTATCAAAATCAAGATCCATTGACGATGTTATTTGTTCCAAAGTAGATTCCATAAATTCCATGTATTTTTCAGAATCAATTTCATCTGGTCTTGCCATTTCTACTGGTTTTACGCCTGGTTTGTTGAGGATTTTCACATATGATATGATGTCTCCACGTTTTATCTCGCGTTGTTGTTCCAGTAATTTTGCTGCGCGAATGTGCTGTGGAACGGTTTTATCATATTCTGATGGAGCCTTGCTAATCATTACATTGAATGCCAATTCTGGAATTGGAATCTTTCTTTCTTTTACCTTGACTGCACAGGTAGAGATTTTTTGTGTAATCTCTTTTTTTGCCGCCTCGAAATCTTGGGCTGTCTGCACTTTGGAGAGGCTTTCTAGTACCTCAAAGAAGAGACTTCGAATGAATGGAGGTGTGTGGGATTTTTTTCCAGTTAATCCTTTGACATCGACTTTGCCTTCTTTAGTTACTCCAAGATAGTTCTTTTTTCTGCCGCTAAGCACGACATAGCGGTATTCCTTGTCTATTTCCAAGTCTACTCCTTGTTCTTTTTTGGTATCCTCAATTACATTATGGATTTGCTCTGCGGTCGGATTTTTGACGAATAGGGAATCAGTGTCGCCGTACAAAACCTCGACTCCGTTGTCCTGACATTTCTTAATAGTCTCTGTAATGATATATCTTCCGACTGCAGTTGTTGCCTCAGCTGCCGGAAGAAAATACAATGGAAATATTTCTGCACCCATTACACCATAGCTTGCATTGAGAATGACTTTGAGCGCTTGGCTAACTACGGTGTATTGTTCTTTTTGCTCCAGAATCTTTGCCCTTTTTGCCAAAGACTTGTAATAATTTACGCGCAAATCACGCAGAGAACCAATCAGCATTGATGTTAGGCCGTTATACTTTGTGCATACCCAGTGATTTGTATCTGGAATTTTATTTGACTTGCATTCTTCATGGGTGCAGCGAACCGTTTCATATGATAAATTTCTAACATTGATTATACTAGGATACAGACTGGCAAAGTCCATTACTGTAACATTAAAGTGAATTCCTTCTGTTGGCTCTACGACTAGGCCGCCTCTGTATTTTTTATCCTTGATAACTGCATCATTCATCACTCCTTGTGATTTTGCGTCAAGCTCTTCACGTCTTGGGATGAGTGCGTTTCGTTGTCTATGTTCGTAATATAGTAAGCTTCGAATCCATTGCGATACACCCATTCTTGCAATGTCGTCAATTGGCATTCTTGCAATTCTGGATATTACTACAAGCAAATTCATCAGTAGATCATTGTTAAAGCTGGTCAGCTTGTACGTTAGTCTGGAATCATTGTAACAATATGTAGCCAACTGATAGCTAGTGAGATCATTGAGATCAATTCCATAGTCTATTTTGGCCTCATTTAGTAAAGCCTTTGAAACACTGTTTAGAGAAAAATCCGTATACTTGTGAGAAAATGCGTAAATCTGAAATGACCTGTTTGACATTGTTCTGTACAGGTCAATATGCACGCCATGCTTTAGCGTGGCAGAATCCCTCATCATGTATAGTGGATTGTCTATATTTTTGATGCCCAATCGTTCTGCTCTGTTATACAAATAGGGCATGTCAAAATCATCGCCGTTGAATGTTATTACAAATGGATATTCCGAGATTAGCTTGAACGCATCCTCTATCATTTTTTTCTCGTCATTTTGTGCGTAAAATGATATCTTGACGCCTTCTGGAAGCTCATTTTTGCCATCACTTGTACCATCCTTTCTTAGAACGAAAACCTGCTTGTTGCCATCCGAACCTTCAAATCCAATTGCCGTAACTTTTTTTTCTGCAACTTTTGGGTCGGGAATTCTTCCAATTTCGGATTCTACTTCGATATCAAAGCTTAATCGCTTTATCTTTGGTATTGGTTGGTTTAGTAGCTCTGCCCACTGGGTGATGTATTCTTGAAATTCCTTTGCATTTACAATTCCTTTTGCAGTGTTTACATCTAAGAGCAAGCTCTTCATTGCCAGTGTGACATCTTCTGATAACTCAAAATCATGTGGCTTTATCTTGCCATCAACAATTTCATAGAACTTGCCTACGATAAGGCCTCTGTCATACAGATAGTTCTCGTAGTATTTGATGTCAGACTCCCATGTTTCTATGATATTTCTGATGCTTTTATCAGTCTGGGTTCCACCTATTGCTAAAGGATCCGTTACAATGATTTTTGAAAATTCAGATTCTGTATCTTTGAGAAAGTCTTTTCTTTTTACGGATTTTATCTCAATAATGTCTTTTCTGTTTCCCAAAAATGACAGCTCATCTTTTCCCAGTCTGGAATAACAATATGGTTTGTGGCCAATCTCGTCTGCCCACAGAATTACTTTTTCAGATTTTGGATCATAGAATTTTAGTACTGCGGCCTGTTTTTGGTTGTCATAAGTTGCAGATACCAATAATGAAGGACCAAGTGTTGTTATGGTTTGAGACATGGAATCACTTTTTTGGCTCAAGTAATGTGCCTGCCCAGCGCTGAATAGTTTTTTTGTCGAGCTTGATTATCTCAATTCCTGCCTCATTCATCAAGTCATAGTCTGTTTCAGGATACGTGTCAAGACACACTATTCGCTTGACGCCTATTGTGATTGCCATTTTAGAGCATTCCAGGCACGGAACAAATGTAGTGTATAGTGTGGCGTCTTTGGTGCCTGCTTCTATTCCCATTATTGCGCAATGCATGATTGCATTTGCCTCTGCATGATTGCACAAGCATCTATCTAATGCGGCACCTGATTCTATTTTGCCTTCCATTCTTAGCTGGCATCTTTTGCATCCTCCCTCAAAGCAGTTTTTCACACCGGGCGGCGTTCCATTGTATCCGGTTGCTATCTGGCGGTTGTTTCGAACTATAACTGCGCCAACCTGTCTTGTTATGCAATTTGAGCGAAGCTTGGCAAGCTCTGCCTGTAACATGAAATATTCGTCCCAGCTTGGGCGCTCAAAGCCTGCGCACATGAAATTTACCAGCTAAACTCGATATTTAGGTAGATCCATTTCATTTAGAATTAACCTGTGGATTGCATTTAGCAACTCGAAACTATCAAATTCAGAGATCGGACTATTTTGAATAATTGGCAGAATTCATCCGTCATAAATTCATCAGGCCAGACTTGGTTGAAGCCAGAGAATATCAGGTATCATTGGCTGATCAGGCAAAGTTAGAGAATTGTCTTGTTGTGTTACCTACCGGTCTTGGCAAGACAACTGTTGCATTGTTGGTGATAGCTGATTATCTGTCTCGAGGAACCGGCGGTGTTTTGTTTTTGGCGCCGACACGAGTTTTGACAAACCAGCATTACGAATTTCTGAAAAATAATCTGAATTTAGATGACATTGGCCTTTTGACTGGCGAAGACACTATCACCAAGAGAAAAAAATCTTGGGCAAACTCTGTTATTTGTGCAACTCCTGAAATTACAAAAAATGATTTGGATAGGGGAATTGTATCTGTTGACCAGTTTTCATTGGTGATATTTGATGAGGCTCACCGTACCATTGGAGATTATGCGTATTCTGGCATAGCTGGAAGATTTGTGGGCAAAAACGTGCGTATCGTGGGCATGACTGCAACATTGCCAGCAGAAAAAGAAAAAGCTACTGAAATCATCACTACTCTTCGAATAGCAAGCGTTGCGCAAAAAACCGAGGAAAGTCCGGATGTATCTCCGTATATTCAAAAAACAAACACAAACTGGGTCAAAGTTGATCTTCCACAGGAAATGAAAGAGATTCAGTTTTATCTGAGAAAAGCACTCGAAGTAAGACACAACGAGCTGACAAAATGTGGTCTGCGCCTGTCTGCAAATGTTTCTCTGTCACAATTGTTACGAGCTCGCGATTTTGTTATTAGACAAAACAGACGTGCTGCAAAACCATTGTTTACTGCAATTAGGTTGCATTATGCACTAAACATTTTGGAAGCACACGGCGTGACATCATTTTTGAGATTCTGCGATAGAACCAGAGAAAAAAAAGGAGTCGGAATTAAGGAATTATTCGAAAGCGATTCCAATTTCGTCCGAGCTTTGGCATTTGCATATGATGCCCAGAAAAAGGGAATAGAGCACAGCAAGATTACCAAATTAGCCGAGATAATCAAGGGATTGTCTGGGCGGGCAATTGTGTTTACCAGCTATCGTGATTCAGTAGAAGTAATCCATGAAAAACTAGTGCAGCTTGGAGTGTCTGCTGGATTTTTAATTGGCAAGGCAGGTGAGACTGGCCTAAAACAAAAACAACAAGTAGAAACTGTACAAAAATTCAGAGACGGCCAATACCAAGTATTGATTGCAACCAGAGTCGGAGAGGAAGGCTTGGATATTTCAGAAGTAAATGATGTGATATTTTTTGATAATGTTCCAAGCTCTATTCGATTTGTCCAAAGAAAGGGAAGAACTGGAAGAAAATCAGCCGGCAACCTAACTGTACTTATTGCAAAAGGAACAATTGATGAAGTGTATTACTGGGTAGGGCAGCGAAAGATGAAGGATGCCCAAAGTATGGGCGCTAAACTCACAAAAGACCTGCAAAAACAATCAGAAAGTTCGCCATCCGGACTAGATGCATTTTTTTAGGCAAATCGCTTGATTACGTGATAACCAAATTCTGTTTTTACTGGGTCTGATGTTTGGCCTATGGCAAGACCAAATGCTGTGGACTCGAATTGTTTTACCATTTTACCTCTGCCAAAATATCCCAAGTCTCCTCCGCGTTTTCCGCATCCTGTATCAAGTGAGAGTTCCTTTGCCAGGTCTGCAAACTTTTCGCCTTTTTTCAGTCGTTCTAGAATAGCAAGTGCCTGACTTTGCTTTTCAACTAGAATGTGTGAGCACTTTATTTTATCGACCATGGTTTTGTTCTGATTTAGGTATTGAAATATTTTATGACAAGCCCCAGGATGTTTTTGTGGCTGGAATCAGCTTTAGAAACGGGGCCTCTTCTTCCTTCCAGGGATCGCGTCTTACCCACTCGAATTTTTTGAAAAAAACATTGTAAATATTTTTGAATTCCTCGCCTTTTTCTATGATTTTGATTTGTCCTTGTGCTAGGACTGCCTTGTGTCCGCCTGGCTTGTAAATGTCTACAGAGATTGCAGCCTTTGGGTTTTCTTTGATATTTTTGTACGTTCTTGTTTTGTAATCAGTTGCAATATAGAATGAATCGTCTTGGAAAACAAACGATACAGGTTTTACATGAGGCATTGACTTTCCTATGGTTGCAAATCTTGCCTCTTCTATTGAATTGAGAAATTTCTTTTCATTTTCTGTATAATTCAAGAATAAATCCTCTCTCGGATTTGCGGAATCTTGGCATAAACCATGTCTCGTATTTTGATCTGGTCTTGTTCTGTTGGCATGCCGTTTCGTAATGCGGCAATTGCAGTTCCTGCCATGCCTAGGGCCATGCCTACTATGACCCCAAAGACAAATTCCTTGACATTATCTACATGCAGTTCTGCTTTGTTTTGTTCTATTTCCTGCATGTAAATTGGAATTGTTGATATTGTGCCGTCTAGGGTTTGTGTGATTAGTTCTTCTAGCTGTTGGTCTTCGCTCATGTGGACTATTCCATGACATTGGTAATAAATTTGCAGAGCAATTCAGTCAACTTTGAATGTTTATTAGAAATACAATTACTTTATTTCTGTGCAAGACATACCAGAGTTTCTAACGGAGGAGCAATTCTACGCCAAAGCTCTAAAGAAATCCAATTCCGTAGATAGTGAAAAAAACAGACGTCTACACATGGCTGCCCTTAAGCGATTCTGCCGTAATGCCCGTAATGAAACGATTGAGGAGCTTGGACAATTCCTAAGAGAACAAAATAACGTAAGAAAGACTTGCAACTTGCTTAATCAGTTCATAGAATATCTCACCAAAGAAACCGGAACAATGCGTGTAGAGGGAAAGCGAAGCCACACGGTAAAAATCAAACCAAAATCCCCGACCAGTGCAGCTAGGTATGTCACGACCGCAAGATCATATCTGAAACTTTGTCATGGTGTTGTAATCAACGATGACGATCTAAAAGACTATGTTGACAGGCCAAAAGACAAATCAGATGACAGTGAAGAAGCAGAACCGTTCAAGAAAGATGAATTAAAGCTAGTTATTGAAAGCTGTCAGGACCAGAGAAGAAAATCACTTTATCTTTTCATGTCCCAAACTGGGGCCAGACTTGCAGAAACCATGCAGATTCGCAAAAAATACATTGATTTTGCCAAAGATCCGGTTGAGGTCAGGCTTCCCAGAATCATTACCAAGGGTAAGAAAAAGGGCAGAACCAACTTTGTAGATAAAGCGGTGGCCCAAAGAATCAAGCTTCTAACCAAACCATTAAGGGATGATGATCTGGTATTTACTGATAAAACCGATTTAATCCTGGCAAGAAACAACGAAGAACAAAGCTTTAGACGATTGTGTAATGAGTTGGGATTTACTGAGAGATACGAATCAAACAACCGCTACAAGAAAAACATTCAGTCGATCCGATCTTTTTGCATGACTCAGTATGCTTTAGCGAATAATTCTGAGGATGCGGGACATGCTTACGTTGGGCACTCTCGATATTTAGATCAGTATATGAG
>JBJTCW010000002.1:0-1260 GCA_046092065.1 Candidatus Nitrosotenuis sp.
AAGTTATACAAAACAATACTTGCCAAAGTAAATTTTAACGGAGTTGACGCATCATATGCGAATTTTTGCGGACAAGACTTGACAAAAATACTTTTACACAAAACAAATTTCACCGGAGCTGATTTGGCTTATGTGAATCTAGCAAATGCAGATCTTAAAGATTCGTATCTTAGGGGTGCATACCTAAAAGATGCAAACATGGCCTATTCAGACCTGACAAACTCGGATCTTCGCAATGCCAATCTCCAAGGTGCAAATCTAATTGGTACTACAATAAAGCAGGCCAATCTGGCAGGCTCTGATTTTAGCCATGTCAAGCTCAACTCTGCCATTATAGATGATGTAAACTTTGATGGTGCAAACATCAACTCTACTGATTTTAGCAATGCCAAAACAACAAACCTTGCACTAGATAACGCAGTATACGATAAAACCATACTAGTCACTACAAAACTGCACAAAGCCACCAAGTATCCAAATGAAGACTTTGCCAATTTGGATTTGCATGAAAAAGACTTTTCAGAGTCGGCAGTGGAATTTTCCACGTTTGCCAACTCTAACTTGAAAAAAGCCAAGCTGTCCCATACTAATTTCACCAACTCTAATTTAGAAAATGCTGACCTGTCTGGAGCAGACATGCTTGGTGCCATACTAAGGGGAGCAAACCTGAAAGGTGCAAATATGAAAAACGTTAATTTGTCAGGAGCTGATCTGTCAGGAGCAGATTTGCAAGGTGTTGATCTCTCAAATGCTGTACTATATGGCGTCAAGGCATACGGTACTGATTTTGTGGAGGCGAATCTGACAAATGCCAAGATCAAAGGTGCCATGTTTTATGGCTCAAAATTTGTCAAAGCCATCTTGGATTTAGATCTGAGTAATGGCGAATTTGTCAATGCAGATTTTTCCGGTACGAATCTTGGCAACAATAACTTGGAATCAGCTAATCTCAGAAACGCTCTTTTGCATGGAACCAATTTGGAAAAGTCCAACTTGAAGAATGCCGATTTATCATTTGCATATCTAAATTCCGCCAATCTAAAAAATGCAAATCTAGAGGGTACATCGTTATTTGCTGCAGATCTGGGAAGTTCGGATTTATCTAATTCAAACTTGGTCGATGCGGATCTGCAACTAGTCTATTCCAAGAATACAAAGTTTGAAAATATACAAAGATCGGATAAAACAAAAACAGATTCTTGCTTTGAGAAAGATACAATGAACAAGGCGTTTTGTAAAATAATTTTAAAGTTGTACAAG
>JBJTCW010000003.1:0-1302 GCA_046092065.1 Candidatus Nitrosotenuis sp.
TAAACTCTCGGCTGAATCTAGAGCAAAGATGAGTGCAAGTCAAACAGGGAAAAAACACTCGGCTGAATCTAGAGCAAAGATTAGCGTAAACAACCCAAGATTTTGGCAAGGTAAGAAACTCTCAACTGAAACTAGAGCCAAACTAAGTGCAAGTAAAAAAGGTCAAATCCCATGGAATAAAGGCAAGACCGGAATTTTCTCGGCTGAAACTTTAGCCAAACTAAGTGAGAGTCATAAAGGTCGAATCGCATGGAATAAAGGAAAGACCGGAATTTACTCGGCTGAAACTTTAGCAAAGATTAGTGCAAAAAGTAAAGGTAGAAAGTTTTCGGCCGAGCAAAAAGCAAAACTTAGTGCAATAAGAAAAGGCAAAAAATTTTCGGCCGAACATAAAGCAAAGATTAGTGCAAGTCTTACGGGCAGAAAACTCTCACCTGAAACTAGAGCAAAGATTGGTGCATGGCAAATAGGCAGAAAACTCTCACCTGAAACTAGAGCAAAGATGAGTGCAAGAGTGGTTTCGCCTGAAACTAGAGCAAAGATGAGTGCAAGTAGTAAAAGACATTTTCAAGGCAAAAAACACTCGCCCGAATCCATAGCAAAGATGAGGATATACCGACTAACCCAAGTAGTCCCTGCCAAAGACACCAAACTCGAATTAAAACTACAAGAATTACTAAAAGCAAACAACATACCATTTATCAAACACAAGGCGATACTAGGTCAGCCCGATGTTTTCATAGACCCAAACATCTGTGTTTTCGCAGATGGGGATTATTGGCATGGCTGGTTATATCTGCAAGGTAAGGATTTTTCAAATCAACCCAAATTCAATAACGAGTATTTTGAAAAGAAAATAAAACGAGATCAAGGCATTAAGTCAAGATTAGAGGCACAAGGCTACAAAGTCCTAAGGTTATGGGAACACGAAATAATCAAAGAGCCAAAGAAATGCCTGGATAGAATACGGGCCGTTTTGCAGTAAGGAAGTTTCTGCGCTAGTGATTTATCCTTTGATTGATTTTAGCTTTGAGACAGAAATCATCATTTTGTTGTCTCTTTTTGATAATCTTGAATTTTTGTAAACCAAGTCAAAATCACCGTAATACAATTCCTCCCAGTTTCCGTTATCGTCAACATGAATGACCAGCATCTTGTCCGCCTTGTCGTGTATGAACAGTAAAATAAAGTGACTGTACCAAAGATTGAATTATCATCACATTTTATAGAAAACATTGTTTTCAGAAAAACAAAAACGCATGGTATCAATCTTTGAACAACATGTTCAAGCTGAATTAGATG
>JBJTCW010000004.1:0-16582 GCA_046092065.1 Candidatus Nitrosotenuis sp.
TTAACGCAACATTCCAAATATTCGCCATACTGGATGTCCTATTACGGAAGAATTTTCCAAAAAGACGCATTGGGCGGATTTGCCTGGATAAACCAGTCCTTTGAGATAATGCCGGATTCTGGCAGTCCTGCAAAAAGAGTCAACTCTGAATTTTGAGCAGTAGTAGATGGGCAAAAATATTCGGCACTGGAATATGCGCGACAAACGTATCCCAATATTTACGATGAGCCGTTTGATAAAATCAACAACATTGTATTAGGAAATAATACATATGTTGAGAGAGTCATTGACTACGAAAAAATGAACGTCGAGGAGCATAAAGCCCAGATTACAATGGATTGGCTTACTCTAAGAAACGTACTGGAAAAGTACCGGACTGATTAGCAGAGACTTGATTTAATCAGAATGTTGGACAAAGTTCATTCAAGTTCGACAGATAATCAATATGCCATAATCTGCAAATCTTGTAATAATGCAGGCCCGTTTAGGATAAAAGAGGACAAAAAAACCGTCGAGTTTCATAAAAAACATGAATTGACCTATCTTTCAAAGATTGGTTGGTTTTCGTTATATCCGGCATTTTAGGCTCAATAATCGTGCTAAAACAAATTAACAAATATTCCCATTCACTCCTCAAGTATTCCCAACCGATCTTAATCGATAATAACATCTTCAACTCTGTTTTGCCTCCAAGGAACCGTTCTATTCGTGCCGACATCGAGGAATCTGGGCATGTTGATCGAGTTCTCAAATTGTTAAATATACTCAGAAAAAAATGGAACAAGTTGGAAAATACCAAAATTTTAGTAATTTTTCTATCGGTAATTGTTTTGTCATTGCCAGTACAGAATGTTTTTGCAGCCAGTGTTAACGATATTGTGGCAAAAGATGCAGAGACTGACGGAGCAATTTTTACAGAACTTTTAGGAGCCCAAATAGTAGCTACATTTACCATTAGTGGCAGCACCTACGCAATTGTTGCCTCATATGTTGATGACGGAGTTCAGATGATTGAATTAAACACGGCTTCAACTTCATCTGGAGGCAGTAGTGACAAAAAACACCTTACTAGGCCAACCTTTGGACTAAGCCACTCAACTTATGCCCAGCTTGTAACTGACGGATTCTCGTTTAACAATAACAATTTCACCATTACTGATAACTGGCACACTGATTTTGAAAAGCAAAATATCAAGGTAGGCTCCACAAACGTCTTTTCCGCCAAAGCATTTGCTCCTAACATGTTATTTTCACAGGAATTTTTATTTGGAATAAATGAAGTAGGCATGGCGCATAATGCCGAGCTTGGAATCGAGGTTTACTATAATTTCACTGATCAAGTTAAGGCCGCAAAAATAGTTCAAAATACCAAAATTGTAAATCCCGACACCCTGATTATAAAATCAGAAAAATCCAAATGTGAAAAATCCGATGCCGAACCAAAATGCATCACCACTACAATTTCAGTCCAGTTCCTAGAGCCGTTACAGCATGACGTCATGGCAATAAAGGCAATTGACCGTACCGGAAGGACTCAGATCACCTATCTTAACGAGGGCTTTGAGATTTCAGGCGAATCGCTAAACCCGATGCTAATTACGATGATTCCGGGACCTGCAAAATATGAAGGCCTAATACAAGTAACGCAAAATGCCAAATATTCGCCATACTGGAGCTCCGATGACGGAAGAATTTTCCAAAAAGACGCATATGGCGGATTTGCCTGGATAAACCAGTCCTTTGAGAGGATGCCGGATTCTAGCAGTCCTACAAAAAGAGATCACTCTGAATTTGGCGCACTAGTAGATGGGCAAAAACATTCGGCACTGGAATATGTGCGACAAACGTATCCCAATATTTACGATGAGCCGTTTGATAAAATCAACAACATCACATTAGGAAATAATACATATGTTGAGAGAGTCATTGACTACGAAAAAATGAAAGTCGAGGAGCATAAAGCCCAGATTAAAATGGATTTACTGACTCTAAGAAACGTACTGGAAAAGTACCGGACTGATTAGCAGAGACTTGATTTAATCAGAATGTTGGAAAAAGCTCATTCAAGTTAGACAGATAATCCGGCAAATTTAGAGAAAAATTCAGAAAAATAGACCATAAATCGTTTTATCACCCAATTTTTGACTTAAAACTATTGACCAAGTCCGTCAATTTTGTAGTGTTGGGTGATCAGAGCATAGCCGCCAGTCTTGGGAAAAAAGGAACAGCCACGGATATGACTATGTATGACAAAAAAGAGTCAGGAGTTATTCGAACATACACTGCACCTAGCGGATTTCCAGACAAGATTCAACCGCTTCTTCAGACTATAAACCTGGCAGAGCACGTCATATTTCACGTAAATAAATTGGACAAGTTTGTCGGTGAACAAATTGTTGCATTGGACATGCTACAAAAAAAGACCGGACTACTCTCTTACACATACGATGTAGATGAAAATCTCTTAAACACAATGATAAAAAACACGGTTCTTACTGGATATCAAAAAATATCTCAGGATAAAATCAAAGAGGAATCAGACAAGCTGGAGCAAATATCCAAAGACGGAAACGCGCGAGTTGTAATTGATCACTGCTTTGATGTCAAGGGCGTTGGAACCGTAATCCTTGGCAAAGTGGAACAGGGAAAAATAAAGCAATATGATACTCTGAAACTAATGCCTGCAGGAATTGATGTTTTGATAAAATCAATACAAATGCATGATGATCCTGTGGAAGAAGCAGTATCTCCTGGACGGGTTGGCCTTGCAGTTAAAGGCGTAAGCCCTGATCAAGTTGGAAGAGGTGACTTGCTTTGCGCACCTGGACCGGAGCAAGTTATGACAGAATTGGAATTGGAATTTACAAAAAGCCCGTTTTACAAGGGAGATATCGCGCCAAACCAAATGTGCCTTGTCAATATAGGACTGCAGATAAAACCCGCAAAATTTGCATCTATCTCTCCACTGAAACTGATCCTAGAAAAGCCAGCAGTCTGCAACAAGGGCGATATTTGCGTTATTCTCAAGCCGGAATCGACCAGCATTAGATTACTTGGCAGCGGCAAAATCAAATAGAAAATTAACCCCTATACGAAATCTAAAACCATGACTGGGATTCGAGCATGTCCAATTTGTCCTGCATGTGGCTCTAAAAGATTTGAACGACTACCAGACAAAGATATAGTCAAAGTAAAATGTAAAACCTGCAACAAGATAATCTCGATTTGATTCTTGATGGTTTTTATTGCGTATATTTCGGAATTGTATCATGGCAAAAACTTGGAAAGATACTGATATCAGCTTAGATTCTATAAAAAACCAAACAATAGCAGTAATTGGATATGGAATCCAGGGCGATGCACAGGCAAACAATCTCAAGGATTCTGGATTAAAAGTAATAATTGGACTAAAGGAAGGAAGTCAGACCTGGAACAAGGCAAAGTCTGACGGACATACTGTCATGTCGGTTGCAGATGCTACCAAACAAGGCGACATTGTACACATTTTGCTTCCAGACATGATTCAATCCCAAGTATACAAAGATGAGATAGGCCCAAATCTTTCTTCAGGAAAGGCATTATCATTTTCACACGCAGCTGCCATTCAATGGAACTGGATCAAGGCTCCAGAAAATGTTGATGTCATCATGGTTGCACCAAAAGGTCCTGGCTCCAAAGTGCGAGAGACATACCAGGAAGGATTTGGTACGCCGGCCATAGTTGCAGTATATCAAGACAAAACTGGAAAAGCATGGGACCGAGTTTTAGGTATTGGAAAAGGAATCGGCTCTGCACGAGCTGGATTAATTCAAACAACATTCAAAGAAGAAGTAGAAACCGATTGGTTTGGCGAGCAAGCTGACCTTTGTGGCGGATGTGCATCAATGGTTACAAACGCATTTGAAACGCTTGTAGAAGCAGGATATCAGCCAGAAATTGCATACTTTGAGGTGTTACATGAACTCAAGCTTATTGTCGATATGATTCAAAGATATGGAATCAACGGTATGTGGAGAAGAGTATCGGAAACTGCGAGATATGGCGGCCTGACTCGAGGACCAATGGTTATGGATAAAGAAAGCAAGGCAAAGATGAAAAAAGTTTTGGACATGATTCAAGATGGAACATTCAATGAGGAATGGATTTCAGAGTATAAGAAAAATGGCAAAAACGCATTTGATAGATACATGAAGCAATTAGAATCGCATCAAATAGAACAAGTCGGCAAGCAAATGCGCAAAATGATGTGGCCGGATTCTAAGGAATAATCAGAACGAAAACTTTTCCTTCATAAAGTACCTAAAAGTCACAATTCCCATTACTACTGGCAGCCAGAATGTGACAAGTCTTACTGTTATGACTGATGCTGACGCTAATGTAAAGTCGGTTCCGCTTTTTACGAGTGAGCCAAGCATGACTATGCTAGTAATGGATAAACGAGATCATCTAAGCTACAAGGTTCTCATAAACCAGGATCACTATTTCGTATCATACTATAATCCAGGATATGAAAAATACCTAAAGAAATTCCAATTAGCACCAGAAGAGCCGGAAGAGGAAATTGTAACGGATGCAAAGGAACAATATTTCAAGCAAACAGAGATTCGACTAAAGCAATTGACAAATACATACAGTGAGCAGCAAATGCACATCTTCCTCAAGACACTGTCTAAACAATTTACGGAAGAGCAAATGAAAGTACTGGAAAAAGTACTGGACAAATACAATTAGAATAGTTAGAGTTTTCTCAGCTTGGCAACGCCAGAATTGATGTGCTCTATTATGCTTGGCAATGGTGAGCCAGGACCAAAAACCTTGGACACTCCGGCTTTTTCTAGTCCACCTTTGTCGTCTTCTGGAATTACCCCACCACCAACAACTAGAACATCTTTGAGTCCTTTTTTGTGCAGTTCTTTTACAACTCGCGGAAATAATGTATTGTGAGCTACTTTTAGAAGTCTTATAGCTACTGCATCAACGTCTTCGTCTTCTGCTATTTGTGCAACACGTTCAGGTGTGGCAAATAATCCAGAATAAATGACTTCCATTCCTGCATCTCTAAATGCTCTGCACAAAACCAACGCACCTCTATCATGACCGTCAAGGCCTAGCTTTGCAACCAGTATCTTGATTCTGCGTGCAGCGAGCTTTTGCTTCATCTAGAGTATCATTCTGGTGTCGTATTTTAAAAACTTGTGATCCATGTATACAAAATACCGTCTAAATTTGCATTCCATCTACTAGTGAATTGAGCCTATCAAGCTCGTATGTTATCTCGTCACGCGTTTTTTCCAACTCTTGAATTCTCTCCTTTAGACATTTGCGAGTTATCTCATCTGATGTGGTGATCGACTTGGGTTTTTTATCAATCCATGCATCTAGCCCGTCTTTGTTCATAATGTGCTGTATTGTAAAATCGATAAAACGGATCTGTTGGGTTTGTTGTAGAGTATTAGCTAATACATGATCGCAATACCTGATAATGTACATAAAGGCAATTATTCCATTTTGATTTGTGATGGTAAGACCGATTCATTATGATCTGACTTTTGAGCCGATTTTTTCAAATTTCATATTTGAAGGAAAAGAACGAATTGATGTGGTGTCGAGCAAGCCGACCGATACCATAACATTGCATGCTGCAGAGCTAAAGATAAAAAAATGCTACGTTGAATACACTGGCAAAATAATTCAGGCCAAAACAAAACTGGATGAGAAAAAAGAAACGCTCACAATAAAACTTGCAAGCAAAATAAACAAAGCAGCAAAAATACACATTGAATTTACTGGAATACTAAATGATAGGCTGGTTGGATTTTATCGCAGCCAGTACAAGGATAAATCCGGAAAAACAAAATATCTTGCAACAACGCAATTTGAGGCAGCCGATGCAAGGCGTGCATTTCCATGCTGGGACGAGCCTGCAGCAAAGGCATCATTTGACATTTCAATAATCACAGGGCCAAATCATACTGCAATATCAAACACAAATCAAATATCCAAAAAGAAAATCGGCAAAAAAACTCTGTACAAATTTGCAAAAACCCCCATTATGTCTACATATCTTGTCTATCTTGGGGTAGGAGAATTTGAGTTTCTGAGTGCAAAATCCGGCAAGGTAACAATGCGAATAGTGACCACGAAAGGCAACAGCAAAAAAGGACAATTTGCGCTGGATTTGTGCAAAAAACTTGTAAAATCATACGAAGATTACTTTGGAATAAAATATCCGTTACCAAAGCTTGACTTGATTGCAGTTCCAGACTTTGCATCCGGCGCAATGGAAAACTGGGGTGCAATAACATTCAGAGAAACAATATTGTTATTTGATGAGAAAACATCCTCTACACAGACAAAACAATTCATTGCAGAGGTTGTCTCGCACGAACTGGCGCACCAATGGTTTGGCAATCTGGTCACAATGAAATGGTGGAATGATCTTTGGCTAAACGAATCGTTTGCAACATTCATGGCGACAAAGTTTGTCGATTATCTCCATCCTGAATGGAAACTCTGGGACCAGTTCCTAGAAGATACAATGAACACTGCGATGGGCCTTGACGCATTACATTCGTCTCATCCAATAGATGTCAAGGTAAACTCGCCATCCGAAATCCGGGAGATATTTGACGCAATATCATACGACAAAGGCGGATGTGTTCTTAAAATGCTGGAAAGTTTTGTCACAGAGAAAAACTTTAGGGCGGGACTGAGAGTTTATCTCAAAAAATTCTCTTACAAAAACGCCGAAGGAAACGACCTCTGGGACGAGATTGGCAAATCCGCAAAAATGCCGGTACGTTCTATGGTGAACTCGTGGCTAAAACAGACAGGTTTTCCTCTAGTTGATGTGCAAAAACAGGATTCAAAGCTTGTACTGTCACAAAAACGATTTGTCATGGAGCAAAAAGGAATCCAAAAAGGCCTTTGGGAAATTCCATTGGTGCTATCCGATAATAACAAAATTACAAGCAAAATACTGCGCAAAAAACAGGAAACATTACCAGTAAAATCCGAGCAAATCTTGGTAAACCCAGGACGAAACGGATTCTACCGCGTCAAATACTCTTTGGATTTGATGTATGAACTAAAGGAGATGATCAGGCAAAAATCAATCTCCAATATTGACAGATGGGCAATACAAAACGATTTGTTCGCACTGTGTGTTTCAGGCGACGGCAAAGCACACGATTATCTTGATTTTACAGACTCGTACCAAAATGAAGATGACTATCTGACACAATCCAACGTTTCTGGAAATCTCTATGCTCTATACCACAGAACAATCGATGAAGAGTTTAATCCACAAATAAAACAAATAGCACATCAATATTTCAGAAAAATCTTTGACACTCTTGGATGGGATGCGCAAAAAGGAGAACCCCACACAAATACTCTTTTGCGAAGCTATGTTATTTCGGCATTGGGCAAGCTTGACGATGATGAGATTTTAGAAGAAGCAAATAACAGATTCAAGCAATTCCTCAAAAAACCGGACTCTCTGAATCCAGATATTCAAGATGCCGTGTTTACTCTGGTATCTTGGGGTGATAATGTCTCTTTTGACAAACTATTATCGCTGTACAAGTCCGCACAATCTCAGGAGCAAAAGATTCGATTCCTTGGCGCACTGTCTAGCTTCAAAGATCCTAAATTGCTTCTAAGGGCCTTGGAGTTGTCACAATCAAAGGACGTACGCTCACAAAACATGCACGTTCCAATAATTAGAGTGTCTGGCAACCCACATGGCAAAACGATACTATGGCCGTGGCTAAAAAAGAACTGGAAGACACTCAGAACCAAAGTTGGCGCTGGCAGTCCGCTTTTGAACAGAATAGTTGCAAGCATTTCTTCGATTGCCGACGATTCCATGCAAAATGAGATAAAACAATTCTTCAGAAACAATCCCACACCAGGAACGGAAATGACCTTGTCCCAAACATTGGAAAGAATCAGAATTCATTCTCAATTCATCAAACGATTAAGACAAGAATTTGCATAAAATGAACAAAAAAGTCATTCTTGCGTCAATATGCACGATAATTGCATTTGGGATTGGTATCTCGATATACCAAAGTGTATCAGTCCAGCAAAAATACGAAAATATTCTATTTTTAGACGGTACGTTTCATCCTGATACAAAACAAGTGGAAATAACATTTACAGACAAAACCCAGAAAACAACCGGAATAGTTTTGGAAATACTTGGAATGGAAAAATCGTTCCAGAAAACGTTTACAGGTCACTCCTTTACAATACTGGTGCCGTTTGATGGCGAGCCACAGTATGGGTGGAAAGTCGTGCCAATCACACTAGTAATTGAGCATCCTGATTTTGGAAAAGTAGGCATCAAAACCGACATACACGATGAAGGAAAATCCAGCAAGACAATATTCAGCCAGTTATAGAATGCAACAAGAATTTATTCCAGATGAAAAAAACTAGTTTGTTTGAGTTTACTTGCTGATCTGAAAAAAGGAAAGCGTGGCGCAATTGCAAAAGCAATCTCAATAGTGGAAAACGATGAGGCCGAAGCAAGAAAGCTAGTAAAAACAATCTTCAAAAATTCCGGCAAATCCATTGTAATTGGTATAACGGGTCCAGCCGGCGCAGGAAAAAGCTCGCTAATCAACAAAACCTCGGTTGCACTCAAAAAACTAGGCTCAAAGGCCGCAGTTCTGGCAATAGACCCGACAAGCCATGTAACTGGAGGGGCCATTCTTGGAGATAGGGTGAGAATGACCGAATCTACTGATTCTGGTACCTACATTCGAAGCATTGCATCTCGTGGAGCAACAGGTGCAGTCTCTCGCTCAATTAGAAACAGCATTCGTGTTTTAGAATATGCCGGATTCAATCCAATAATAATAGAAAGTGTTGGTGCTGGACAAACCGAGGTTGAAATTGCAAATATTGCCGACATTACTGTAGTCGTTTTCAATCCTCACACTGGTGACAGCATCCAGACAATCAAGGCAGGGCTGACAGAAATTGGAGATATCTATCTTGTAAACAAGTCTGATTTGGATGGGGCAACACAACTCTATGAGTCAGTCAAGGAATTTATCGGCATGACGGAGCGTAACCCTGTAATTTTGCAGACCTCTGTTGCAAAAAACAAGGGAATTGATGAGTTTGCCAAGAAACTCAAAGAAATGATGAAGCAAAAACAGAAAACCAAAAAAGATACGGATGCAAAACGCCTCGAAGTGGAACTAAAGGATATTGTTTTAAATAATGTTAGAACAAGAATTGATTCGTTGCTGGAATCTGACAAAAATTATTCTAAATATCTCAAAAAACTCCAATCCAAAGAGATTGACCCGTTTGAGGCAGCAGATAAAATATCTACAGGTATGATAAAGTGATTATATGGCGCAAAAACCAAAAGAAATTCTAACTGATTCCAATTTCCCAGTAAGCCGAGTTTATCACGGTACCAAAAAAAGACCAAAGGAAGAGCCTGGTAAATATCCATTCACTCGAGGAATACACGCGGAAATGTACAGAGAAAGACACTGGACAATGCGTCAATATTCAGGATTTGGCGATGCAAAGCAAACTAATGAACGCTTCAAGTTTATGCTTGAAAAGGGACAAACTGGATTGTCCATGGCGTTTGATCTTCCTACACAAATCGGCCATGATGCGGACGCAGCACAGGCAGAAGGCGAAGTAGGAAAAGTAGGCGTATCGATATCATCACTCAAAGACATGATGACTGCCTTTGATGGAATTCCATTGGGCAAGGTCAGCTCCTCAATGACAATCAATTCAACTGCATCAACATTATTGGCATATTATATCGCGGTTGGAGAATCGCAAGGATTTGCAAGCACTGATCTGCGAGGTACAACACAAAATGACATTCTTAAAGAATACATTGCAAGAAACACGTACATCTATCCACCACAACCATCAATGAGACTAATTGGCGACATGATTGGATATTGCGCAAAACATGTCCCACAATGGTATCCGGTTTCAATTTCTGGCTATCACATGAGAGAAGCCGGCTCTACTGCAACACAAGAAGTCGCATTTACATTAGCAAATGCAATTGCCTATATTGAGACCTGTCTAGAACGAGGCCTCAAAATAGATGACTTTGCACCAAGACTATCGTTTTTCTTTTGCTGTACTATAGAGTTCTTTGAAGAGATTGCAAAATTCAGAGTAGCAAGAAAAATCTATGCAGAAATACTCAAAGAAAGATTCCACGCAAAGGATCCAAAATCATTACAACTAAAATTCCATACACAGACAAGCGGCGAATCATTGACTGCACAGCAACCAGACAACAACATTGTACGCGTAGCAATACAGACAATGGCATCTGTATTGGGCGGAACACAATCACTGCACACCAATTCTCGAGATGAAGCACTGGCATTACCGACTGCAGAGTCTGCAAAGATTGCATTAAGGACACAGCAAATTGTCGCATACGAATCGGGCGTAGTCAAAACCGTGGATCCGCTGGCAGGCTCGCATTATCTGGAATATCTTTGCGATGAAATAGAAGACGGCGTACGAAAATACCTAAAACAAATCGACAAGATGGGTGGTGCTCTAAAGGCAATCGAAAAGGGATTCTTCCAATCTGAAATAAGACAAAACGCATACCGACTCAAAAAGGAAGTTGATGCAGGAGACAGAATCCTAGTTGGCGTAAACAAGTTCTCTGATGAAAAAGAATCAAAGCAGGAACTGCTCAGAATTGATGATTCTGTTGAGAAAAAGCAACGAGCAGCACTCAAAAAACTGCGCTCAGAGAGAGACAACAAAAAAGTAGAATCTGCTTTATCTAAAATGCAGGCAGCTGCAGAAAAAGACGAAAATCTCATGCCTTACATTTTGACTGCAGTAAAATCTTACGCCACAACTGGCGAGATAAGCAACACATTCAGAAAAGTCTTTGGTGAATACAGGCCAAAGGAAGTGTTCTAGATGAAAATAGATCATATCGCAATAGCAGTAAATAATGTGGAACAAGCCGCAAAGCAATACAAAGACGCACTAGGTGTTGAGCAAATTATCTATGAAACCGTAGAGTCTGAAGGAGTCAAGCTTGCAATAATAAAACTTGAAAACGGCAGAATTGAACTAATGGAGCCAACTCGAGACGACAGCCCGATTAGAAAATTCCTGGAAAAAAAGGGCGAAGGACTACATCACATGGCACTAGCAACTGACAATATAGAATCAGAATACCAACGAATGGAAGGATGTGGAATCCAGTTCCTGGGAAAAGTTAGGCCGGGCTCTGAGGGAACAAAAATTACATTCATTCACCCAAAATCACTCAGCGGTGTTTTGACTGAATTGTGCTCACACCCAAAACACTAGCTTATTCTAACATCTTCAAAGTGTCTGAGGCCGTTATGATTCCGACTATCTTGCCGGATTTTGCAACCAATATGCACTTGGAATATCGTATCAATGGCACCAATGCCCTTGCAGGGGTTTGATGATCAACAATTGGCGGTCTTGCCTCCATTACATCGGCTAGTCTTATTTTCTTCCATGATGACTCGTCACTGTCTGCCAGATGTTTTACCACACCATCTTCTGTTATTGCACCTACCGGCTCACCTGAATTAAAAATTGGAATTTGGCTGATTGACATTATTCGCATTTTGTGTATTGCGTCATGTAGGGAATCTGTCGGCTTTAGCTTGACAATGTCTTTACTGCAGATGTCGCCTGCCTTGTTTGGGTCTGTCCTGCCTTCTAGTGTGGCCAGACTATCAAAGATTCTCTTTGCAGTTTCATAGCTGGGCTGGCTCCTGCCGGATTCTATCTGGTTTATCATGGATGTACTGACTCCGGTCATCTTTGCAAGCTCTTTTTGGGTAACTCCAATCTTGGTTCTTGCCTGCTTGATGCTGTCTATTCTTGGAAGCATGATGCGTGTTGTTGTATTGAGACTATCAAGTTTACTGCAAAACTCATATGATTAGGAATTTGTGATTATTCAATGGGCTTGTTTGATAATATAAAGAAAAAATATCCGGACTGTACTACCACACAAGACTGGTTTTACAAGGGAAACTCTCTAGCATCCTCTGGGAATCTAGAAGACGCGATAAAGTGCTTTGATGAGGCAATAAAGCAAGACATGAATAATTCCCAAGCCTGGAACAACAAGGGTTTTGCGTTAGATGAATCTGGCAAGACAAAAAATGCAATTCCATGCTATGACATGGCATTAAATTCAAACTCACAAAATCCAGATGCTTGGTACAACAAGGGAGTGGCACTGGGAAAACTCAAAAAATTTACAGACGCAATAAAGTGCTTTGATGAGGTCATAAAACTGACGCCAAACAATTCTTTGGCCTGGAATGGCAAGGGATTTGCACTGGGAAAAACAAAAAACCTGGATGAATCCCTCAAATGCTTTGATGAGGCCATACGACTAAATCCAAATTATTTTGATGCATGGTACAACAAGGGCTATGCGCTAAAAATTCTTGGACTGGCAGAAGAATCACAAAAATGCTTTGAAAAAGCAACCGAGCTAAAGGCTAGATAGTCTAAACCTGAACTGTCTGCCTTGTTGGAAGGCTGGATAGTTTTGTCATTTCATTATACAAATCCATAAGACTGAATGGCTTTTTCATTATTCTTTGCACTCCAGAGTGCATCATTTCCCTAAGATCACTATCGAATAGTCTCTGACCAGTGATGATTATGACTCGATTCATTCGTAATCCGTTGTTTCTTTTCAGTGTGGTGTAGATGCTATATCCAGAGACTCCCGGCATACTTAGATCAAGCAAGACAAAATCAAATCTTTCTTTTGCGATTAACTAGTACGGGAAATCAAACCGTAAATCTACCAACAGCCGTAGGCATACAGGGTAGAGTCTATGTTTTTTACAAAACAGCAGCTACCGGAACGGTCACAATTGATGCTAGCGGTTCCGAAACAATAGACGGATCTCCGACTCAGGTAATATCATCACAGTATGGAACAATAACTGTAATGTCTGACGGCACTAATTGGATGATGCTTTAAGATTCTGGATTAATTTTTCCAAAACTGCTATTCTTTTCTCCAATTCTACAATTTTCAATTTCATTCCCTAAATTCATACAAGCTATAGATAACATTACATTTTGCTAAGGTTGTTCAAATAGAACACACTAGTTTTCAAACACATCTAAAATTATACTAAAATCACAATGAACATACTTGTAGCAGAAGACAACAAGTTCACTGCCTTACAGTACAAGACACTTCTTGAGAAAATGGGCCATCGAGTAGTAACGACTGTAGATGGAGAGGAATGTGTAAAAAAATTCAAGCAAGTCTACAAAAAGACGGAATTTGACTCACTTGACGATCCTTTGTTTGAGCCAAAATTTGACCTAGTATTACTAGACCATCACATGCCAAAAAAGACGGGAGCACAGGCAGCAAAAGAGATTCTACAAAAAACCCAGAACAAAAAATCATCTTTGTCACCAGCTATCAAAAATGGGCAGTAGAAGATGAAACTGATGATTTGTTTGATAAAATCGTATTACTGGAAAAACCATTTACACTTGGACAATTACACAGAAAAATCAAAGCACTAACTTAGCGCTTTTTTGATTTCTTTTTTGTAGATTTTTTAGATTTTTTTGCTGATTTTGGTTTTGCTTTGAGAGATGTTTGCTGAATCTTTGCCTGAGCAGCTGCCACTATAGCAATTGGGATTCTGTGTGGAGATGCACTGACATATGAAACCCCTATGCCGTGGAAGAACTTGATAGAGTTCGGATCTCCGCCGTGTTCACCGCAAACGCCTATCTCTATTCCGGATTTGACAGAGCGACCGTTTGCAATTGCTAGCTTGACTAGGCTTCCAACTCCGTTAACATCAACTGTTTGGAATGGGTTTCTCTCTAGGACCTCTTTTTCCAAATATTCTGGAAGGAACTTGCCTTCGGCATCTTCTCTTGAAAAGCTAAAGACTGCTTGGGTCAAGTCATTTGTTCCAAAGCTGAAAAATTCCGCAGTATTTGCAAGCTCGTGTGATGTGAGGCATCCCCTAACAACTTCAAGCATGGTTCCAAAGTTTATCTTTAGTTTCAGTCCGTGTTTTGTTTCTACTTGTGATTTTACTTTATCATAAATGGATTTGATGTGGTTTAATTCAGCAATGCTTCCTACTTGAGGGATCATGATCTGTGGGAATGTGTTTGCCTTTTGTTTTGCTAGTTCGGCAGCTGCCTCAAAGACTGCGCGAATCTGCATCTCGTATATTTCAGGATAAGTAATTCCAACTCTGACTCCGCGATGACCCATCATCGGGTTTATCTCTGCAAGCTCTTTTGCGCGTGCCAGCACTACTTTGGTCTCTTCAATGTCTGATTCCCCGTTTTGTTTTTCGAGCTTGTGGATTTTGTTTATCAGTTCTTCTGGGTTTGGCAAGAATTCATGCAATGGCGGATCGAGCAGTCGTATTGTGACTTTGTAGCCTTCCATTGCTTTTAGAATTTGAATGAAATCACTTTTTTGCAGTTCTTGTAGTTTTTCCAGGTGTTGTTTTCGCTCTTCAAGCGATTTTGCCATGATTAGTTTTACAAATAATCCCAGTCTGTCTGCAGCGTTGAACATTCTTTCTGTTCTGCAAAGGCCAATTCCTTGAGCTCCATAGTTTCTTGCCAGTTGTGCGCCGTCTGGAGTATCGGCGTTTGCTCTGATTCCGATTGATTTTGATGCTTGTGCCCATTCTAGAATTGTCTTGAAGTCTTGTGTGATTTTTGGCTCTATTGTTGGAACTTCACCGATAAACACATCGCCTTGTGAGCCGTCAATTGTGATTGCATCACCATCATGAATTGTTATAGAACCAACTGTAGCTTGCTTTGCTTCTGTGGATATTTTCAAATCAGTACATCCGACAATACAAGGCTTGCCCATTCCTCTTGCCACTACTGCCGCATGAGATGTCTTTCCACCACGACTGGTCAGTATTCCAACAGATGCAAAAAATGCCGGAACATCTTCTGGTTTGGTTTCTTCTCTTACTAGGATAACTTTGGCGCCATTTTCGCCCATTGCAACTGCTCTTTTTACATCAAATACTGCAATACCACTTGCCGCACCAGGAGATGCTGCAATTCCTCGCACTACTTTTTGGAACTGTTTTGCCTTTTCCAAGTCTATTGTCTTGTGGAGTAATTGTTCCAGCTGGTCTGCATTTAGTCTTGTTAGTGCGCGGTCTTTGTTGATGAGTTTTTCTTTGACCATATCCACTGATGTCTTTATCATGGATTGGGCGTTCATCTTGGCAGATCTTGTCTGTAGCAAATAGAATTTGCCTTGCTCTATTGTGAATTCAATGTCTTGTGGTTCTTTGTAGTGTTTTTCTAGCCTTTTGCAGGTGTTTACCAATAATTCATAGCTTTTTGGCATCTCTGTTCTCATTTCGTCTATTGGTTTTGGAGTTCTAACGCCTGCCACTACGTCTTCACCTTGTGCATTAACCAGATAATCTCCAAAGATGTGATTGGTGCCATCTCCCGGGCTTCTGGTAAATACTACGCCGGTAGCAGAATCATTACCCATGTTGCCAAATGCCATGGCTACTACGTTTACTGCGGTACCATCTGCAATGTCTTTTGTTATGTGGTTTTTCTCTCTGTATACTATGGCACGTTCGCCCATCCAGCTGTTAAAGACTGCCTTTACTGCTAATTCTAATTGCTCGTCTGGGTTTGTCGGAAATGGTCTTCCAGTATGATTCTGGCAGACCTGTTTGTATTGAGATACAACGCTTTTTAGTGATTGCTCATTTAGGTCGCTATCTGCTGTAACTCCTTGCTTTTTCTTGGCATCCTCTAGGATATGATCAAATTTCTTGTCATCTACTCCAAAGACGACTTTGCCAAATAATTGGACAAATCTACGATAAGAATCCAATGCAAATCTTGGGTTGTTTGTCTTTTTAGTTAATGCCTCTACTGTGATATCGTTTAGGCCTAGGTTTAGAATAGTATCCATCATGCCTGGCATTGATAGTGCAGCGCCGGAACGAACCGATACCAGTAATGGATTCTCTGAAGAATTCCATTTCTTTTTGGATATCTTTTCCAGCTTTGTAATATTTTTCTTAACTTGGGACCAAAGGTCTTTTGGTACTGTTTTGTTATTTTGATAGTATAATTTGCAAACATCTGTAGTAATGGTAAACCCTTGTGGGACTGGCAACTTTAACTGCGTCATTTCGCACAGTCCTGCTCCTTTTCCACCTAGGAGTTTTTTGTTCTTGCCGTCTCCCTCGTCAAAAAAGTATACCATTTTCATTTTTTCATCACGGATTTTTCTATCGATTTGAAGGTGTTTTAAGCATATCTTTTCAAACTAAAACAAGACACCGTGAATTTACTGATGCAATTTGTACTTGTCTCTATGCTCAAACGTGGTCTCATAGGGTGGACCGATCTTGTACAACTTTAAAATTATTTTACAAAACGCCTTGTTCATTGTATCTTTCTCAAAGCAAGAATCTGTTTTTGTTTTATCCGATCTTTGTATATTTTCAAACTTTGTATTCTTGGAATAGACTAGTTGCAGATCCGCATC
>JBJTCW010000005.1:0-7289 GCA_046092065.1 Candidatus Nitrosotenuis sp.
AATTTTCAAAATCATCCTAGTTTGTCAGTTAGTCTCAAATTGTGCCTAAAAACTGCCTAGTTCTGCATAGTTTGATGCATACCCCAAAAATTTAGCTCAAAAAAATTTACTGCAAATCAAAAATTTCACAAGCTAATCTTAATTAAGGTAAAGTACGGTACCATACTGTACAGATGAAAGCACGACTCACATACATTCCACTTGAAGTAGCCGATCAATTAGGAAGTTTCATCATACAAAGAGATGCCCAGGTGATGGATGCCGTTAAAGCCAGAGCCAAAGACTTTAGTACATTAACTCTGATCAAGCTTCTCTACCAAGTAAGCTGCAGGCCAATGACATTTACCGATCTATACATGAGCTCAAAAATCAGAATGAAGAGATCTTTTCTGAATTATTTGCATCTTTGCATTGACTATAATTTTCTAAAAAGAGAGCCGTTCGAAGACTCGGTATACTATTCCATAACAGAGCGGGGCAGAGTAATGCTAGGATTATTCCTGCAGAAAGATAATTAGTTGCTCTAAAATTCACAAGACTAGTGGCAAGAATCCTAGACGAAACAGTACATGAAATAAAAAAGATACCAATCAAAAGCCCGATAATATTTGCAGGCTTTGTCGGTCCAGGTCTTGCAGGACCATTATCAGTAGGATATATCATTGAAAAGCTCAAACTACAAGAAATAGGATACCTACATTCCAAGTATTTGCCCCCATCCACAGTGTTCATGCAGGGAAGACTAAGACATCCATTCCGGTTTTACTCTAACAAAAAGGGAAGCATTTGTGCAATAATCTGCGAAGTCACACTAAAAGCAGAAGGTCTCTACAACATTGCATCCATAATTTTGGATTGGGCCCAGAAAAAAGGCTGCAAGGAACTTGTAATATTGGATGGAGTAGCCTCAGAAGAGCATGATTCCAAGACATTTTGTGCTGCAGAGCAAGACTTGTGTAGAATAATGCAGGACAAGCAAATATCGATGATTTCACAGGGATTCATCACTGGCATTCCTGGAAGCATCCTAAATGAGTGCATTATCCGCAAAATACGCGCAATCACACTACTAGTCAAGGCAAGTAATTCCTATCCAGACCCGCTTGCCGCAGCCACACTAATTGATTCTATAAACAAAGTCTACGGTTTAGCAATAGATACTACAGAACTCAGATCACAAAAGGAAAAGATTGGAGACGAATTCAAGGAACTATCAGAAAAATACAAAGAGCACCGCAAATCCGATTCCGGAATGTACATGTGATTAATGAGTTTGCGAAGTCTTGACTCCCTTTAGCAATATCAAAACCAAAAATGCCGCACAGCCAGTAAGTGCAACTCCCACAATCATGGATATGTGTAGTCCATGCAGAAATGACTTGTGAGCTGCCTCTAGCAGTATTGTTCCGGTTTCTGTAGGCAACGACTTTGATACATGAACTGCACCTGCCAATGTATCTATAGAGATTTGTTGTAGATCCTTTGGAATTGCAGGTATTGATTCTGCCAGCTCTTTTCTGTATAGAGCAGTTCCAATGCTTCCAAGAACTGCTATTCCCAGTGCACCTCCAAGCTCGGCAGTTGTCTCTGATATTGCAGAGGCCGCACCTGCACGTTCTGGTGGTGCAGAGCCAACAACCAGGTCTGTTGCTAACGTAAAGACTGGAGCAAGACCCAAAGAAGAAATCACAAGTGCTGCCATTATTATCCAAAATGATGTGTTTGCATCAATTTGCACCAACAATCCGAGGCCTATTCCAGCAAGAATCATCCCTATTGCAATTATTTTTCCAGGCTTGACTCTGTGCGCAATTCTTGGAGTTATTGTAGAGCCCACCACAAACGCAAGTGGCCATGGCAACATCCACAGCCCTGCCTGCAATGGCGACAGTCCCAATACCAGCTGAAAATATTGCGAAATAAACACAAACGCCCCAGAGAACACAAACACCCCAAGCAAAAATGTCACAAGCGAGCCTCCAAATGCGCGCATTTTGAACAATTGCAAATCCACTAACGGATCCGGAATTCTTTTTTGCCTTGCCAAAAATGCCGCACTAATTGCCAGGCCAACTACAATAATGAGAATGGATTCTAGCCGCAAGCCATCCTGCGCTATTTGCTTTATTCCATAAATGATTGCAAGTATTGCGCCAAGCGACAATGCGGCGCTGATTGGGTCCAACCTTTTTGCGTTTTTGTCTTTGAACTCGGGAAGCAAGATTTGGCCCAACACCAAAAGTATTGCCATTACAGGAATTGCAAGCAAAAAGACAGAGCCCCACCAGAAATATTCCAAAAGCGCGCCACCTACAAGCGGACCTATTGCAGCGCCTGCAGAAAAACAGGAAACCCATACACCGATTGCTACTGAGCGTTGTTTGTCATCATGAAACATGTTTCGTATTAGCGATAGTGTGGATGGCGCAAGTGTTGCACCAGACACTCCAAGCAAAGCCCTTGCAATTATCAACATTTGAGGGCTGGTTGAAAATGCCGCAAAGACAGAAGTTATTGCAAACGTTATTGCACCTATTAGCAATAATTTACGTCGCCCAATTCTGTCTCCAAGGTTTCCCATTGTGATCAAAGATCCTGCTACAAAAAATCCATAGATGTCCATTATCCATAGTAATTCTGAGCTGCTTGGATGCAAGTCGGCGCTTATTTTTGGAATCGCCAGATGCAGTACAGTCAGATCCATTGCGTACAAAACGCATGCCAAAGAAAGCACGCCAAGCCCAATCCATTCACGAGTGCCAGCCTTGGCCATCATAAAATCACTTTTCCCGTCAGATTTGTCATTTGATAATTTTTGGATTAATCTGGAATGTATATGTAGGCATCATACAGCAATCATACCATGATCACCTACAAGTCTGCAGGCGTTGACGTATCTAGGATCAAAAAAAGCCAGTCTGCCATTGGCAGAATAATCTCATCTACTCATTCTGGAATAGTAAAGTCTGGATTTGGTCATTATGCCGGCCTAGTAGGGATTCATGGCGGAAAATACTTGGCAACTCACACAGATGGGGTTGGAACCAAGGTAATAATTGCAAATCTGCTAAAAAAATACGATACCATTGGCATAGACTGTGTTGCAATGAACGTAAATGATATCATCTGTATAGGTGCAGCCCCAATTTCATTTGTTGATTATATTGCCGCAAACAAGAACAACGAATCCGTTTTTGTAGATATCGCAAAAGGATTGGCAGTTGGTGCAAAAAAATCCGGTATGCCAATTGTCGGAGGAGAAACAGCAATAATGCCTGATTTGTTTGAGGAGAAAAAATTTGCATTTGACTTGGCAGGAATGGTAGCAGGAATTGTAGATAAAAACAAGGTAATCATGGGAGACAAGATAAAGCCAGGCGACATTATAATCGGCCTTGCAAGTACTGGAATTCACTCCAATGGGTATTCTCTGGCAAGAAAAGCCTTGCTCAAAAAATATTCCATCAGTGACACAGTGAAAGGTTTAGGAAAGATAGGCCAGGCAATGCTTACACCAACCGAAATCTATGTCAAGCCGGTCTTGGATGCAATATCAAAATGCCAAATTCATGGCCTGGCAAACATCACGGGTGGCGCGTTTACCAAACTTTTGAGGCTAAAAAGGGCAGGATTTGTACTCGATATGATGCCCGAACCTCCAAAGATAATGCAGTTAATCGAGAACTTGGGTGTGACAAATGAGGAAATGCACAAAACATTCAACATGGGTGTCGGATTTTGTATTATAGCGCCAAAATCCGAGGTCAACAAAATAATGTCAATATGCACAAAACACAAAATTACATCATATGAAATTGGTCACGTCTCTGAAAAGTCCGGAGTCTTTGTGAACAACAAAAGACTCGCATAAGGGCATTATTAGAAAAAATATTAAATCGTACTAGATAGGTCTTGTTGCATTGGATGATGAGAGATTTATCGACATGTGTGCTGTCTGCAAGCAAGGCGTCACAAAAACCATGATGGTTTACAAAAGGGGCCGAGTCTTTCATGAGAGATGTTTTGAGACCAAGGGAAAACTCTTTCCGCATATAGACTATGACGTTGCGCAGGAATCCGCCAGGACAAGAATTGATCTGGTCCAGATGAAAAACCTCAAGGTTCGAATAGATACCGGACTAGTTGAAGACAAATAAAATCTGCAAATAACAGCAAAGCCAGAAAAAACATTGAAGAAATTTAAGGCCAGGCAAACATTCCCAAGTCAATGCCCAGTGCGACATTTTCCCAAGCATGTGTAGAGATTTCCCAAAATCTTTTGGCAATCCAGGATGCTACAAAAACCCAGATAAAATCGCAGATCAAACAAGTCTGCACAAAATATGCATTGGAGCGAATCCCAAAGAACCATGAAATTCTATCCACGGTATCTGGCAACGATTATACGAAATTGCAAAAAATCCTTCTAAAAAAGCCAGTCAAAACAGCATCCGGTGTTGCAGTGATTGCTCTAATGCCAAAGCCATACGCATGTCCACATGGCAGATGCACGTATTGCCCAGGCGGAATAGAGTTCAATTCGCCAAATTCCTACACGGGAAACGAGCCATCAACAATAAACGCAATTGAAAATCTCTATGATCCAAAAAAACAGATCATAACAAAGCTTGACAAGCTTGTAGCATATGGCCATGATCCATCAAAGATGGAGCTGGTTATAGTCGGTGGAACATTTCTTTTCATGCCAAAAAACTATCAGACTGATTTTATCAAATCATGCTATGATGCGCTAAATGGATTTGACTCGCCAGATTTAGAATCTGCAAAGCAGGCAAACGAGACTGCGCAAATTAGAAGTGTTGGGTTTACCATAGAGACCAAGCCAGATTACTGCAAGCAAGAACACGTAGACATGATGTTAGATTATGGAATAACAAGAATAGAGATAGGCGTGCAAAGCCTCCAGGAATCAGTCTACAAATTAGTGAACCGAGGTCACACATACTCTGATGTCGTGGAATCATTTCAGATTTCAAAGGATGCGGGCTACAAAATAGTTGCACATATGATGCCAGGTCTGCCAACTGTAACCCCAGAAATAGACAGTGCAGATTTTAGAAAATTATTCTCAGATGATGATCTAAAGCCAGACATGCTCAAGATTTACCCATCTTTGGTTTTGCAACACACTCCAATGTATGAAGATTATCTCCAAGGAAGATACACTCCATATTCCGATGAAGACATGATTCGGGTTTTAATGGAGCTCAAAAAATCAATCCCAAGATGGTGCAGAATTATGCGAGTACAGCGAGAGATAGGCCCAAATGAGATAATTGCAGGCCCAAAATCAGGCAACCTTCGACAAATAGTACTTGATAGGCTCAAAAAACAAAACCAAAACTGCAAGTGCATTAGGTGTAGGGAGATAGGATTTACTTTAGAGCCTGCAAAAGAGGCAAGACTGCACAGGGAGAACTATGCATCCTCTGGAGGAGATGAGGTCTTTTTGTCTTATGATGATTCTGATGACAGGATTTACGGATTTTTGAGATTGCGCAAGCCAAGTGCAAAAGCGCACAGAAAAGAGGTCACACAAAAAAGTAGCATTGTTCGAGAACTGCATGTCTATGGAAAATCACTCAAAATTGGCGAGCGAGAGGACGGACAAATCCAGCATTCCGGCCTTGGAAAAAACCTAATGAGTGAAGCGGAAAAAATAGCCAGAGAAGAATTTGATTCTGACAAATTATTGGTAATATCTGCTGTAGGTACGCGCGAATATTACAAAAAGCTAGGATACACTTTGGATGGTCCATATATGGCAAAAAGACTAGAGTGAGTAAATTGTCAGAAGAAGAAAAAATAGTCATAGGCAAGGGAACTTGGATTGACAAGCTCGCATCTGAAATGATAGAGCGAGAAAAACAGCTAAACCGAGACACCAAACTTCTCAAAGTTGAATCAGGCCTTGGCGCATCTGGAATTCCTCACATTGGAAGCCTTGGAGATGCAGTGCGCGCATATGGAGTAAAGCTTGCACTGGAAAACCTAGGCTACAAATCAGAATTAATTGCATATTCCGATGATCTGGATGGATTAAGAAAAATCCCAGAAGGACTGCCGGATTCATTATCAGAGCATATTGCAAAACCAGTATCGCTAATTCCGGATCCGTTTGGATGCCATGATTCCTATGGAATGCACATGAGTAGCATTTTGCTTGATGGTCTTGACAAGCTTGGAATAAAATACAATTTCATACGAGCCCGAGATACATACAAGCAAGGACTGCTAAAAGATCAAATTCATACTATACTTGTCAATTCGGAAAAAATCGGCAACAAAATAGCAGAACTTGTAGGCCAGGAAAAATACCAAAAGTTTTTGCCATATTATCCAGTTTGCTCAAAATGCAACAGACTATACACTGCACAATCATATGAATACGACCAAGACAATAGAGTGGTCAAGTACAGATGTGTCGAGGCTGAAATCGGCTCAAAAATGCTCAAGGGATGTGGTCATGAGGGAGAAGCCGACATTGCAAAAGACTTGGGCAAGCTAGCATGGAAGGTAGAGTTTGCCGCAAGATGGCACGCATTTGATATCAGATTTGAGGCATATGGTAAGGATATCATGGATTCAGTCAAGGTAAATGACTGGGTTGCAGATGAAATACTAGGTCATCCTCATCCGCATCACGTAAAATATGAAATGTTTTTGGACAAGGGTGGCAAAAAAATCTCAAAATCTGCAGGAAATGTGGTTACATCACAAAAATGGTTCAGATATGGAACTCCAAAATCCATGTTACTATTATTGTACAAAAGAATCACAGGAGCCCGCGAGCTTGGATTTGAGGACATTCCTGCACTGATGGACGAATATAACGAAGTCGAAGATATCTATTTTGGAAAAGTAAAGCTGGATAATGAAGCAAAATTACTCAAGACAAAAGGACTGTATGAATACACAAATCTTTTGAGTCCACTAAAGACTCCACCAACTCATGTCAATTTTAGATTGCTAATAGAATTGTGCAGAATATTCAAAGAAAATCGCGCAAGCCTTGTGACAAAAAAACTAGTTGACTATGGCACAATCAAAAACTCTGAACCACACATAGAACAATTAATTGAGCTTGCAGGAAATTATGCGGATGATTTTGAAGATGAGGAAACTACAAAAATAGAAATCAATGATACTACCAAACAAGCACTAGTCAAGCTGGTCCAAGTCCTAGAATCAGACAAAGAGCCAGAAGACCTGCAAAACACAATCTACAACATTGCCAAAGAGAACAAGGTCCAGCCAAAGGACTTTTT
>JBJTCW010000006.1:0-13101 GCA_046092065.1 Candidatus Nitrosotenuis sp.
GTCTTGTACATGACACCTAGTTGTGCAGGACTCATCTCGTTGCCAATGTTAAAGAATTCAGATTTTTCCAGCAATCCAATTGGGACAAATGTTAGCGGGGTTGTTGTAAACATATAGTCTGGCTGCTCTCGCTCCAGCTCGCTGATCAGCTGAATTGTCTCCCAGGAATCTTCTGGGGTTTCGTCATTGTCAAGGCCCATTATCAGAGTAAATGCAGGAACCCAGTGATTCTCGTTTAGTGTCTTTACTCCTTCTTTTACGACCCAGTGCCATTCTTCTGGCATAAATGGAGCAAGTTTGCGGTCCGCATATTTGCCGATTAGCCTCAGGCTACCTGTCTCAAATCCGCATTGCACCCCAATGAGATTTGATGCGCTTGCGTTGATTATTTTAGAAAGATTTGGAATCAGTCTTTCATCAGCTATTGCTCCTGCAAGTGTTCCATGAGTTGGGTTTGTGTGGACTACGCCTGCATCCATTACTGCTTGGAATAATTCTTCTAGTGCCTCTCTGTTTGGCTCCATCTGCTTGTTGGTTCTTGGGTTCATTCCATAGACGAAAATGTCATCAGAGTGAAGCCATGCATTTCGCATTCCGCCCTTTTTGATGTTGACTTCGATTTCGCGCTTTACTTTTTCTGGTGGATAATACCTTAGTGCTCTTAGGGTGACGTCGCAAAACTTGCATCCACGTCCGCATCCTCTCATTACTTCAATCATTCCGTGCATTGATGGCTCTACTATCTCTGGGATTTCGTCAATGTCCGGTCTGTCCCAGAAATTCACAAATCTTCCGTGAATCTTTCTGCCGCTTCTCTCAAATTCTTTAATATCCACTTTGAAATCGCTTCTTTTTCTAAATGGATTCATGTTGTCAAATTCGCCATCAATCAGATACTGGAAGAAGCGTCCTGCGTGTCCGTCGATTTCTGGTGCAATTCCTCCAAGCTCGCCTTCCAAAATAGCATAGATTCCTAATTCTTCGATTTTTTCTGGGTCATAGTTGTACTGCCATGTTCCAGAAGCTCCAGAGATTACCTTTGCATTGCTGCCGTTCTTTTTCTTTGCCTCCATGATTTTTTTGTGAAGGAAAATATTGTAATATTCGTCGTATGACATTTGTTTTCTTCCGTATGTGAATGTCATGGTGACTGGTCCCATTCCGAGTGGGTCCATTTCGTATGTTCCAACAACTTGGGTTTCTGGGCCGATGAATTTGTCTACATGATCAGGATGTGCAACAACTACGTCTTCTCTTGCAAAGCCATCACGCAAAAGACCTGCCTCTACCTTTCTTAGGCCATATGGAGCATATGTTGCAACTCCGTTGTTGTGCGGAACTGGATTACAGATAAAGTCAAAGAGAACCTTTGGGGTGACTTGGTTTTTTAGAATTTTATACCAAAATGAATTGTGATCTCGGTTTGGGTCTAGCGCCGGTGCGCATCCAAAGAATGTGGCTAGTGATATCCCACGATAATTAGACATCAGAGTACGGTCTGCCGTCAATACAATCTTGGGTTTAGCCATTGACGCGTCTCTTTTTTTATTTATTTTAAACCTTTAGGTAGTTTTACGCAGGTATTGTATTGGTCAATAATTTTCCAAAATTCCCGATTTTGCTCGATGTGTGTGGCCAAATTCTTTGGAATTTGCCAGGAATTTGCCATCAAACACCGTACCATCATGGCAAACCATGACTTCATCCATGCAACAGCTGCCACAGATTCCAATTCCGCACTTCATCATTCTTTCCAGTGACGCCTGGACAAAGATTCCCTTGGAGTTTGCAAGCTGCACTACTTTGTGCATCATTATTTCAGGACCGCAGGTATAGATTGCATCAAACTTTGTAGTCTGAACTAGCTTCTCCAAGACATCCGTGACAAATCCCTTTTCTCCGTAAGAGCCGTCTTCGGTACATGCTATTACTTGGTGCTTGTTGTTTTGCAAAATTTGGTTTGCTGTATCTTCAAAGAATACCTCGTCTTTTGATTTTGAGCCCATTAAAATAGTGACATCATTTGTTGGCTTGACAGATTTTGCCAGTCTCAATAACGGTACAAGGCCTGTTCCGCCGCCAACCAAGGCGATTTTACCGTCCTTGATATCAAATGCGTTTCCGTATGGACCACGAACGCCAATTTGGTCGCCGACTTTGAGATCATACAGAGCAGTTGAGGATACTCCACGTTTTCTTACTGTGAATGCCGCTTTTCCTTTTTCTGGAATAACCATTACACTCATTGGTAATTCATTTACTCCAGGAATCCAGACCATTGCAAATTGTCCTGGCAAGACATCTGCCAGATTTGCATCAGATATTACAAATGTGCGAACAGTAGGCGTCTCATCAATTACCTTTTCGATTATTCGTATAGATGGAGTCTTAGAAGCGCTTTGCAAGTCCTACCATCTCCGACATTTTTGAATATCCTTTTTTCTTCATGTAATTTGCAATACCGTCATTGATTTCAGAAAACACATCAATCCATCTGTCGCCAACTGCACTGCCCACTTGAACAGCCGAAGCTCCTGCAAAGATAAACTCTAGTGCATCCTCCCAAGTTGAAACACCTCCACAACCAATTACTGGAATGTCATATTTTGATGCAATTTCATAGACGCATCTAACTGCTACTGGCTTTATTGCAGGACCTGACAGTCCGCCAATTTTGTGGCTAAGTATTGGTCTCTGGGTTTCAACATCAATTCCCATTGCACGGATTGTATTGATTGCAGTTATTGCATCTGCTCCACCATCAATTGCAGCCTTGACAGTATCAAGATAGTTTGTAGTTCCTAGGCCAACTTTGCCAATTACTGGTGCCTTTGCAACAGATTTTACTCGAGATACAATTTTTGTCACGAGTTTTGGATCATCACCAACTTCGAGTCCAACCTTTTCCACATGTGGGCATGACAGGTTTAGCTCATACGCAGTAACGTTACAGTTCTCAAACTGTTTTACCATGAATTCAAATTCGTCTTCAATAGAACCTACTAAACTTACAATAATTGGCACGTCCTTGTTTGGTTTTATCATTTCTGCAAAATATGGAGCACCTGGATTTGACAGTCCCACCGCATTGAGATAGCCGCCTTTGATTCCAACTATAGTAGGATTTGCATAGCCTTCCCAGGGTTCTTTGCTGAGCGATTTTGATACTACGGCGCCTGCTCCATTTCGGTAAATTCGATTGAAAACCTCCATTGAGATGCCCAAAATTCCAGAGGCAAGCATCGCAGGCCTGCCAAGAGAAATAGGTCCAATAGAAACAGAAAGGTCAGGCGTCACGTGATAGAGTTGGTTTTGTTGTCTTATAATAGTTGATTTGTGTTAGCTTTTTTAATCCGAAGATCGGACAATGCATGTGTATTTTGTTATAGTAACAGAGCTAGGTATTGTTGTTTCAGAGAACAATATTGTTTCTAAATCATTTGCATTTTCAAATCCAGCAGTGGAATTTGTAGAGGCAAAAAAAGGCGAGCTCAAAAATAATTCCATTTTCGATTATCTGCAGGGACTAAACTCTGGATTCTTTGTAAGTGATGAACCACTTCTAAGGATGCTCAAAAAAGCAGGCCTAGATGTCCAGCCAATGAGCGAAAAACAGACAGATGAAATCCAGGCAAACAAGCCGCAGGTCCTAGTCGATGCAGGCTTTGCAAAAAATGTCGGCGATGCAATTGGAAAACTGCGTGAATTCGCATTAGCATTATCATCATCCAAGGTGACAGAGGTCTCTCAAAGCCCAGACATGCACATCATACAGGCAATCAACGCACTGGATGAGCTAGATGTAATGGTCAATGGATTATCATCCAGATTACGAGAATGGTATGGCTTGCACTTTCCAGAACTTGACAATATCATAGATTCCATAAACGGCTATGCACAAATTGTTATGACTGGCAAAAGATCTGATCTTTCAGACAAGGTATACCAAGATGCCGGATTTCCAGATTCCAAGGTACAGATGCTTTCAGTTATTCAGCAAAAAAGCAAGGGCGGTGATGTCTCGCCAGAAAATCTCGCAATGATTCAGTCAATAGCTAGTCAGATTCTAGAAATGACCAAGGCAAGAAACGCAATCGAACATCATATAGAAGAACAGATGAAGGCAATTGCTCCAAACGTTGCAGCTATTCTTGGAACCGCAGTTGGCGCAAGAATTCTTGCCAAGGCAGGTAGCATCAAAAAATTGGCAACTCTACCAGCAAGTACGATTCAGGTTTTGGGTGCAGAAAAAGCACTATTTCGCGCATTAAAGACTGGAACCCAGCCACCAAAGCACGGAATTTTGTTCCAACATCCTACAGTTCACGCATCACCTAGATGGCAGCGAGGCAAGATGGCTCGAGCAATTGCAGCAAAGGCGGCAATTGGAGCACGTGTTGATGTGTACGGTGCAGGTCTGAATCAAACTCTAATTGACAAGCTAAACGTACGCGTTACTGAAATCGGCGAAAAATACAAGGAACCAACAGAGCGCGCACCTCAACCACAAAGAATGGAAAGACGTCGAGAAGACTTTGGTAGAAGAGACAGATTCGGAGGTAAAGGAAGAGATGAGAGACCTCGTGATAGTTTCAGAAGCAGGGATCGTGATGATAAACCAAGCTTTAGAGGCACAGACGACAAGCCAAGAGATAGTTTTAGAGACAGACCAAGCTTTAGAGATGACAAACCGCGTGATAGTTTCAGAGACAGACCAAGAGACGGATTTAGAAGCAGAGACGACAAGCCAAGAGATAGTTTCAGAAATCAAAACCGTGACAGACCAAGCTTTAGAGATGATAGACCAAGAGATAGTTTCAGAAGCAGGGATCGTGATGATAAACCAAGCTTTAGAGGCAGAGACGACAAGCCAAGCTTTAGAGATAGAGACGATAAACCTCGCGATAGTTTCAGAAGCAGAGACAGACCAAGCTTTAGAGATGACAAACCGCGTGATAGTTTCAGAGACAGACCAAGAGACGGATTTAGAAGCAGGGATCGTGATGATAAACCAAGCTTTAGAGATAGAGACGACAAGCCAAGCTTTAGAGATAGAGATTCCAGACGTGATGGATTTAGATCAAGAGGAGACTCAGACGGCCCTCGCAGAGAATTTAGAGGGGACTCTGGCAAACGAAAAAAGTTTGGAAAACGAAAATACTGATTTTATTTGGCTAAGACTAGAAGGCCAAAAAAGACTAGCTACTGAAAATTACGTTGAAGGAAATACAGTATACGGCGAAAAACTCTACAAAAAGAATAAAATAGAATACAGAATCTGGGATCCATTTCGAAGCAAACTAGCAGCTGCTCTGTATATCGGCCTCGACATATTTCCAATTACAAAAAGCACCAAGGTACTATATCTTGGAGCATCCACAGGCACGACTGTATCGCATATTTCCGATATAGTGGGATTTGATGGCATTGTCTTTGCAGTAGAGCACGCAAGCAGGGTTGCCAGAGACTTTCTTGATAGGGTTGCAAATTTTAGAAAAAACGTCATGCCTATTTTACAGGATGCCAGACACCCAAAGCAGTACTTTTCGGTATATGGCAAAGTCGATGTAGTGTATTCCGATATTGCACAGCCAGACCAGACGGAAATTGCAATTGCAAACTGCCAGGCATTTCTCAAAGATGGAGGATATTTGTTCATGGTAATCAAAACACGAAGCATCGATGTTACCCAATCTCCAGGCAATGTAATTCAAAACGAGATAAGAAAGCTAAAAGAAAATTTCACCATAATACAAGACATGACATTAGAGCCATACGACAAAGACCATGGCCTAGTAGTAGCAAAATATCACAAAGACTGAGATACTATCAGTTTTGCCGGTGCCCAGCTTTTTCTGACAAATTCTGGAAATTTTCTGTTTTTTGCAAACCATTCCCTGGCAAAAGTGATTGTCTTGGAATCAGACGGATATCCACTGCCAACGGAATTGTCCTTGGCAATCTTGACAATTGCCCTGTCACGAGTGACCTTGGCAATTATTGATGCTGCAGACACTACGACAAATCTTGCGTCTGCATGATGGTATGATTTTATTTTGCTGTTGCACATTTTTGCCAGCTCTTTTCCAAATCTCACAGCATTGACATCGCAAGAATCCACATAGGATATTGATGGTTCTAGTTTTCGTATTACCTTTGCCATGTGGATTGATTCCAAATTATTCAGCTTGTGTTGATTTACTGCAATGTCGATTTGCTTTGGAGTTGCTTTCGATATTGCATAATCATCTACGATTTTGATTATTTGCTTGTATAGAGACTCTCTTGCTTTTGCAGAGAGTTTTTTGGAATCCTTGACTCCAATTTCTGATAGCTGATTGATTTTTGATTTCTCCACTGCAATGCCTGCTACGACTAGTGGGCCAAGCATGGAACCTCTTCCTGCCTCATCCACTCCACAAACAAGCACGAATCTAGCTCGAACAGATAATGTATAAAACCATTTTCAGGACAAAGATCTGCCTTGCAGCTAGACGATCAGATAACTACAATCACGGAAGGAAAGACACAGATTCTAATTCCAAGGGGAGCCCTTGAGCAAAAAGTTCCTCCAAGAGACATTGCATTTTTCAATCCAAGGGCAAAGCTTAGCCGAGACTTTTCCATCATAGTATATTCAACATTTTTGAAAAATTTTGATGGGCAAAAATCATTTTTGGATGGACTGTCTGGCCTTGGTGCAAGAGGTTTGCGAGTTGCAAATGAGATCCAGGGGACAGAGGTTTTTGTAAATGATCTAAACCCAAGTGCTCTGGAGCTATCAAAAAAATCAGCAGATCTGAACAATTTGCAAAACTATCAGATATCAAAAAATGACATTTGTCAGTTCTTCAACGCATTCTCAGTAAGAGGAAAGCGCGGTGCAATTGTAGATATTGATCCGTTTGGCTCACCTGCAAAATACATCGATTGCGGACTAAGAGCTACCGTGCACAAAGGACTCCTATCAGTATCTGCGACTGACCTTCAGGTATTGCACGGATTGTTCAAGGACGCTTGCAAGAAAAAATACCATGGGATTCCAGTAAAGACATCATACAGCAACGAGATATCGATTCGACTGGTTTTGGGCCTTACAATTGCAATTGCCGCACGACTAGACATAGAGGCAACACCGCTTTTTGTAGAAACAAACCAGCACTATTACCGAGCCTATCTTAGAATACTAAACAAGCCAGACACTCGAGATAGTATTGGCCATATTACACACTGCAAAGCCTGTGGAAACAGACACGTATCACATGAGCCAATTATAACATGTTCTCTATGTTCCAGTAAAGTAGAGCTTGCAGGGCCCTTGTGGACTGGAAAGATATTCCAAAAAGACTTTGTTTCACAAATGCTGGACAACATCCCAGAGCAGGTTGACAAAAAATGTCAAAAGGCAATCCAAAAAGCATTACTGGAATCAGACATGCCTGCTTGCTATTACACATTAGATGAAATTGCAGAGCAGCTAAAGTCAGCGCCAATTCCTCTAGAGCAAATTATTCTACGACTGCAAAATGCAGGATTTTGCGCCAGTCCGACACTATTCAACCCAACTGGATTTCGAACCGACTGCAAAATAGACAGGATTAAAGAGATTTTTTCACTCGAGTCCATATCCAAGGCAGACAAAGTATAGCTCGCTGCTTGGCTTTCTGCTTGCGTTTGGCTTTCGAAGTTGGACCTTGGCAAATTTCTTTTTCAGATAATCGCGAAACTCCATCGAATATTCTCCATCAAAAACCTTGAAGAGTGCATTTCCTTTTACTGCCAAGACTTGGTCCATAATTTTTGTACAAGAATAATTCAATGAGATTTGTCTTGCATGATCCATTGACCAGTGCCCGGTGATTTGCGGTGAGATATCGCAGATTACTGCGTTTGCCTTTCCATCAAGATATTCCAATATTTCATCTACTACGGATTCATCCTCTACGCTTCCCTTGATGAATTTGGCATTGTCCACTTCGTCCATGTATGCCGTATCAATTCCAACTACGCGTCCCTTGTTGCCTGCAAGTTTTGCTGCAGCCTGCATCCAACCACCTGGCGCGCATCCCAAGTCTACTACTTTGAATCCAGGGCCGATTATTCTATAGGAATTGTTTAGCTCCAAAAGTTTGAACGATGCTCGGCTTCTATACCCCTGCTCTTTTGCGAGCTTTCGATAATGATCACGTCGCGCATCTAATAGTTTCATTGTTCTTTCTTTTTCTTTGGTTTTGAGAGGTCATTAATTGTCCACTCTTCAATCCATTGACATGTTCTTGGGCTGACCTCGCCATCAAGTGAGCATTTTTGCTCAACTGGGCACACCAGACATGGTGCGTTCTCAATTGAATCAGTGCTGACGGGAGTCTTTTTGATTTTTAGAACATATGTCCATCGTTTATTTTCAAGAATTTTTTCACGCATGATTATTCCCATTCTTTCAAGCTTTAGTGCTAGTCTGGAACCATCTCTGCTTGTAAGCTTGAATTTCTTCCAAAGCTCGCTTTGAACAATACCGTCATCATAGTTTGCCAAAAACAAGCAAACCCTGTTTGTGAGCTTTTCCATGTCGACTTTTTCGATTTGGAAATTTTCGATTTCCTCATCTGTCAGTTCTTCTTCTAGTTGCTCTTCTAGTGTCTTTTCTGGCTCTTCATCTTTCTTTTTCTTTTTTTCCTCTTTAGCTGCTACCTTTTTGTCGACTTTTTTTTCTTTGGCCTTGTCTTTTTTCTTGTCTTCTTTGGCTGCCTTGGCTGGCTTTGTCTTTTTTTCTTCCTTTGCCTTGGCTAGCTTTTTGTCGTCTTTTTTTGGTTTTTTAGAATCTTTTTCAGCAGCCTTTTTTGCCATGATAAATCACTTGTATTTTACAATATATAACATCGCATTATTGTACGCTAAAGTTCTGAGAGGAACTTAGGAATTTGTCCCCATTTTTGTCAAATAGCTGAGCTTCAAGTGTGTATTGACCGACATCAAACTTTTCTGAGAATCTATCATCTATTGGCAAAGCGCCAGATTTGCCATAGCATTGGTTAAAGAACGCACCCTGCTTTACTGCGGTTTTTTGGCCCAATGCAGTATTGTACACAGTAATGTACAGATTGCCACAGTCATATTCCGAATCACTTGCCATCACTTGTACATTCACAGGATCACTGGGAGAATAGCTAGACTGCAAGTTCAAAATCTCAATTGATGTAGATTGTGTGTTTGATGTTGTGTGTCCTTGCATAGCAAACCCAAGTACTGCGCCTCCATACACAAACGAAAAGATTATTGGAATTACCAAAATCGCGATGCCGCGTCCTGCCATAGAATTTTCTTGGCATCTTGTGTTTTTATATCTATGGCAATTTTTGTGCGTACAACAATGACGAATAAGTTAAATCGTTGCCACCCAAATGTGCGCTAGATGCGATTAAGAAAATTCCGAGTTCGTGCATACCGATGCATCCACGATTCTGGCGAAATCAAAGTTGGAGACTTGGCAGCATTTGTCGGACGAAACGAAAGCGGCAAGACCACAATTTTGCAGGCACTAACTCTGCTAAACAAGGAAGAAAAAGTATCAGAGCTAGACTTGTGTGATGAAATGACTGAGGAGTTAAAGTCAGAAGTAGTCCTAGCCGAAGGAGACTTTCATCTTACAGGTCAAGAAACCAAGCTAATCAAGGAGCGATTCCCGCACTTGCCAGAAATCACCAACATGCGAATTTTCAGAACAAATACCATTCCGCAAGTCCAGTATGACTTTAAGGATGTAAAAATCAGCGACGAAAAAGACAGGGCGCTAAATTCCTGGGAAAATTACACTGAAAAAATTCTAAACTTTGTTGCAACAATACCAAACCACATTAGAATCCAATTTGATACCAAGTTCTTTGAAGGTCAACCACCAGTAGACAAGCAGACATTTCTGAGCGAGATGACTGTCTTTAACAATTCATTAAACATGCTTGCTGCAGACGAGCCATACATTTTATCAGAATGGTCACGATTCTACCAAGAAAGAGAAAAGACATACGATGAGCTACTCGTGGGCTCTACAGAAAAAACCGCGCTTGAGAACTTTGTCCTAGAGCACCTGCATCCAAGATTTGTCTATTTTTCTGATTACAAAAAGATCTATGGCAACATCAATCTGGATGAATACATCAAGGAGGTAAAAAGAGACGAAGGATTTGGATTTGAGGAATTTGACAAGGCAGAAACGGTTCGAAATCTTTTCTATTTGGCAGAGCTAGACACTGAAAAGCTAGAAGAATACAAAAACAGTCCGCCAAAGCTCATCAAGCTACTTAACACTGCAAGCAGAAGACTGACAGACAGACTGAACCCTGCATGGAAGGGCGACCCAATCCATGTTGATTTGAGATACAACCCAGGCAACATCATGAGCGTAGTAATTTCTGATGTGCACAGGGATGGCACAGTAACCAACACAGGCTTGCTGAGCAGAAGAGCAGAAGGATTCAAGTGGACATTTTCATTTATTGTCAATTTTGCAGCAGAAACTCAACGTGCAGAGCTCAAAGAAGCTATTCTACTATTGGACGAGCCCGCAAGAAACCTTCACCCAGCACAACAAATGGGAATCTCTGATCTTCTCAAAAATCTAGCAGGCTCCAACCAAGTCTTGTATGCGACCCACTCGCCATTCATGATATTTGACTATACTCCAGGAAATCTCCTCGTAGTGGAGCTAGACAAGAGAAAACACCTCAGCAGAATTCACTATGATTACTGGAATGCAGATGATGCAACACTGATTCCTATACTATACGGACTATCAAGAGGACTAGTCGAGTCTATTGTAGACAGAGAAATTGGCACTAACTCTAGACCAGTCATTATAGTTGAAACAATGTCGGATGCAATGTTTCTGAATTCCTTTGACAAGTTCCTAGAAGATCCAAACATTTCCATGAATCCGCTAAACGTAGTTGCGTCATATAGCAAAAACTCTACACTTCCATTGGCAATATTTTACCGAAACCATGGACATAATGTCTTTGTCATATTGGACAATACTTTGGAATCAAAGAAAATTGCAGAGCAGCTAAAGGCAAACGAGTTTACAGACATGCAAATACTATACCTAGAGCAGGGCGGAAAATCAATCGAGTCAATCGAAGATCTGATAATACCAGAAGATTATCTCCATGCAGTGAACCAGACTTATGAGATCAAGCTAAGAAAGGAAGGATTCAGAAATCTGGCAAAAGAAGAGGTCCTGGTCAAAAACAAAAAGGGAATAATCGAAGGCCTAAAGGATGTCTGGTATGATCACAGAGACGATGGATGGAATAACTTTGATGTCGAGGAAATCGCCAGATACATTTGCGAAAAAATAGCACTAAAGGACGCAGATTTCCTTTCAGACAAGACAAAGGACCAGTTCCGAGGATTGTTCCGATTAATCGCAGAGCGAATCAGACAGCACCAAAACATGACGGCCCATACAGGACCTACCAAGTTCCAGCGAAGCAAGCCTCGATAACTGTTTAAAGTATTTTACGCACGAGTTGTCGCCAAGACTCAAAAAGAGTAAATAAACAATATTTGTGAAACCAGGTAAGATTGCGTATGAATTATTCCATGTTTGTTATTATTGGCATTTTTACGGCTTCAATATTTGCATCATGTAATATAGCAAATGCAGAGACTGCCACAAAAAGCACTGCATTTGAAAAGACCACATTATTAGAATTTACAAACAATGATTCCACTCCAGTGCATACGGTAAAGCTCTGGCTTGGAAAAGATGCTGGCAACTTCAAGTCATTCAAGGCAGAAAGAGGATGGACTGGAGTACTGACACCCCAGGGAGTACTAGTCTTTACATCAACGGAACCACTAGCTCAAGGCGACTCGGTCAAATTTGGAATTAAAACAGAGACTGAAAAGCCAAGTGTAAACTGGAAGACGGCAGACTCGCAAGGATCAGAAATATCAATTGGTAGAGCAGCACCAACTAAAACAGAACAAAACACACAAAAACCAAACGACAACACCTCTGCGCCAACAACAGATTTTGAAAATGCAGAATTTAGAATAATTCCAGAATCTCCAAAGACAGGAGATGAAATAAGACTAGTGGGAGAAAAATTCCCAGCAAATCTTGATCTAGACTTTCTAGTAAACGGACAAAAAGTTGACGATTACAAAACCGATGATAGCGGCCACCTAGTTGGTAGAGCCAAAATTCCTCTAACAATAGAATCAGAACGAGTCGAGCTCTCAGTTGCAGACGGACAGGGACACAAAAAGACAGTCAGCATTAGAATTGCCCAAGCACCTCCAGATGACACAATTAATCACAATACAGGAACAATCAAGCGACTGATAGTTGAAAAATACGTATCAATTGCAGAGCCAGGCCAAAAAGTATCTGCAAGTGGAACTGGCAAGCCAGGAGGCTCTGTCACAATAACTGCAAAGGATCCTCAAGGAAACAAAATCTACGAGGCAGTTGCACCAATTGACAATCAGGGCGAATGGTCACATGAGACAACCGTGCCCCTAGATGCTCCGCTAGGCTCAAGAACAGTAGAATTTAGCGATGGTGTTGATACCATAACAAAGACACTTAGCATTTCAGTATCAAAGATAGTCAGACTTAGCTCCTCAGCAATCAAGTATGACATAGGCGACAAATTTTACATCAACGGTACTGCCAAGCCTGGCCAATCAGTACAAATCGTGATCAATGATCCAAACGGAAAGGAGGTGTTTTCTGACATAGTTGACTTGAACGATACAAACACATTCAATTTCTCATATCCAACCGACCAGAATTCAGTTGAAGGAACTTATGCAATATTTGCTACACAGGGAGATCAAACCGAAATTATTCGAGTCGGTCTTGATGAACTACCAACACCGCAAATCATCGCCAAGTTTGACAAGCTAAACTATGCATCATCAGAGACTGCCAAGATAACCATACAGGGCGAGCCAAAATCAACGGTTTCAATTTTGATAATTGATCCTGGCGACAAGGTAAAGATCACAGAAAGCGTCACATTGTCATTGGATGGAAGCAAAGTGTACGATCTGAAATTGGACGGCTACAAATCAGGAGTATACACTGCAGTAATC
>JBJTCW010000007.1:0-10984 GCA_046092065.1 Candidatus Nitrosotenuis sp.
ATTACCGTATCAGAAAAAGACGAATAAATTTCGTTTATCTTTTCTTTTATTCTTATGAGATTCAGCATTAACGTTATATTCGACTTTTTGCTCGCTTAGACATGGGTTATCTGCGAAATCATCTGGCAACAGTAGTTACCGGCTGTTTTGCGGTGTTTTTGAGCGGAATGTACTTTTACATGCCTCCGGCAATGAACCAACTTCTCCTAGTCTCTACTATAGTGACTTGGTTTTTGGTTGTAATCTGCTGGCTGGCGCAAAAAAGCGCAGACTGGACTAAAAAGCACGGCGGCCATTCAGAGCACTCTCATGATCACTCTCATCCACATGAGCACAGTCATGAGGAAAAAAAAAGCTCGGCTAAACTAAGCAATGTATCAGTGGAAGAGCTAGACAGATTCCGCGCTACATTCACTGCTGAACTGGAAGAGCTAAAGGGCGAGGTAAAGCTAAAGGACAATGAGATCGCTCGAATGAAACAGGAAATTGCCAATCTAGAAACTCTAATGCAAATTGAATCGCTCAAGGCAGAACTTGCAAATCTCAAAGCAGCTGCTGCAAAACGAAAATAATCATTTACAGTGCGCGCAGGTTTTCATTCCTCTGTGGTTTTTCTTACATCCAGGACAGCTGACAGCTCCGCCAAAATGGCACTTGCAGATGCAACCGTCGTTGAGGACTCCTTCCATGTATGATTGCTACGTCATCTTAATATTTGACTTTGGTAAAAATTGAGCAATGTTTGTAAAAGCTACAGTCGCTGCACTCGCATTTGCACTGGTTCTAGCTACGGCTGGTTCGGCATTTGCAGAGACAACTATCACACCAATCAATTCTTCAATAGGAATTGAAAAGACAACGGTTCCATTTTCCGCTCCAAAAAACAACAAGCTTCCTTGGGGTTTTGTTGAGGGCAAAGTAGCAAATCCAGTTGAAGGAAATCCAGTGATTATACAGATTTTCAAAAATGGTGATCCGGTCCACTTTGCACAGACCGATGTGAAAAAGGACGGATCTTATGAATACAAGTTCCGAGTCCGAGATGTTAGTGATGGAAAAGTTACCAAGGTCTTTGACGGAGACTATACTGTTAAAATCTTCAAAGTAGTGTATCTACCAATCAATTCTAATGCAGTCTAGAACCCAAAAGTAGAGTTTCATCAACCATTTCTTTTAGTCTTGTCTGGCCGTTTTGGTCTATGATTCCATCCTTGATTTGGTCTTCGGTCATGAACACTGCTTTTGGATTTGTTATGACTCTGAAATACGACATTAGCTGTGTGAGTAAAGTTTGCACGTCTGTAAAGCCAATCTGCCCTGATGCCAAAATAGCCATGCCTGCTGTTTTTCCTGCAGTCTGCTTGTAGTTGACAAATTCAAACAGATTTTTCAGTGCGGCACTGAAAAACGAGTTGTAAATTGGCGTGCCAATCAACCAGACATCTGCATCCATGATGTCTTTGGCTGCCTGCGTTGTTGTAGAAGAATAAGTAACGTCATAGCCCTTGTAGCATTCTACAATATCATCAGATAGATTGATGAATTTTGTATCTGGATTTTTTGATTTGACATAATCATGGACAAATTTCATCATTGTTTGCGTGACTGCCTGCTTTCTTGGGCTGCCAGAAATTACTACAACTTTCACGGCTTTTGTTGTTTTGTTGTTTATTTAAGTTAGAAGCGGGCTTGGAGGGCTTCGATCCCTCGACCTGTAACTTAGGAGGCTACTGCGCTATCCATGTTACGCGCCAAAAATGGCTCTGCGCTACAAGCCCAGCACAAAATCGATCTTTTCACTTGATAAAAACATAATCGAGATTTGTTCTAATCAAATCATTAATTTTGTTCCAGAGCTCGTTTGATGTTTGGCCCCACTTTTCAAAATACACGACATCCTTTAGCTCAAGCCTTGGAAGCCACTTTGCAGTTTCTAAATCCGGCTTTTCTGCAAATTCCTCTACATGTCCTAGACACAAATACGCAACTGGAATGATGTGATCTGGCAGGCCTAGTGCATTCTTTAGTGTGTCATTTGATAGAATGCTGACCCAGCCTACGCCAATTTCTTCTGATCTGGCTGCAAGCCAGAGATTTTGCACTGCACAGCAAACGCTATAGATTCCTGTCTCTGGAATGCTGGAGCGGCCAATAACAAAGGGTCCGAACCTGGTCGGATCATATGTAATGCAAATGTTTACATCAGATTCCAAAATTCCTTCGAGCTTTAGCGAGAGATATTTTTCCCTTTTTTGATCGTCAACGTCATTTGCAGAGCGCGCCTTTTCTGCCTCAAATGATTCTTTGACCTTTTGTTTTGTGGCATCATCTCGGATTAGCACAAAATTCCATGGCTGGGAAAACCCAACAGACGGTGCATGATGAGCCGCATTAAGAATTCTAGCTAGTGTATCATCTGGAATTGGTTTAGAGTTAAAGTGAGATCTGACATCGCGTCTTGTGTAGATTGCTTTGTAGAGTCCGGATTTTTCTTGGCTGGAGAACTCGCTCACAATTTCTGTTGTCTCTGTTAAAGGTTAATAATGTAGAGCTCTTGGTTTGTTCTTTATTGGGCCGGTAGTCTAGTTGGTTAGGATACCGCCTCGACACGGCGGTGATCGAGAGTTCGAATCTCTCTCGGCCCACTTTTTACAAAATTATTGAGAAATGTTGAATTCTTTTTCCACAAGACTCCAAGCAGATTCTACCGCAATAAGGCCCTTTGCTGAATAAACAATTGGTCCTTGTGTTGTGATTGCTGTGTATTGATCTGCGTTTTCTGGAACCTTTGTTAGTGTGAATGGACTAGGAAGTTCTATTGATGATCCTGGATAAAATGCCGCACGGCCAGGCATTGCAACGTCTTCTGTGGAATATTGGCTCTTGCCTAGTGAAACTCCGTTTGCAAATAATTCGTAATCGATTCTAGATACAGTAAATGTCTTGTCACTTGGGTTTGATATCACAAATCCTACGTCTAGTTTCGCCTTTCCTTCAATGTCGTTTTGGCCCATTAGCTTTACTGTTCCCATGTCGATTTCGACTTGGGCAAGCTCTGGATTGTCAAGGCTTGCATACCAAACAATGCCACCAAGCATTGCAAACAATCCGCCAAGTGCTACATAGAGAACTGCTTTTCGTTGAAAGTCCAAGTAATCGTACACAAATTCTTACAACTAAAAAATGTTGGTGTCACTTAGATAATATTTGAAGAAAGTCTTGCCAAAACGTTGGCACTAGAGCAAGCTATCATAACTTGGATTCATCTCATTTGCTCGGCAGTTTGGGTCGGCGGCTCACTGTTTATTGCGATTGTCTTTGCACCGATTTTAAAATCAATGATGCCAACAATGGAAGAAAGACTGCAAATAATGATCAGAGTTGGCAGGAGATTCAACAAAATAGCAGTGCCTGCTTTATTGATCCTAATTGCGACTGGAATCTGGAATTCCAAAGAATTTTTGGGTAATTCGGAATATTTGATGTCGTCAAACTACGGAAACATGCTCATTATCAAGATGATTTTGGTTGCTGCGCTATTGGTGTCATTTGCAGTACATGTAAGAATCATTCGCAAAGATGTTGAGGAAAAAATTATGAAAAAAGAATTTGATGAAAAACAGATCAAAAAGCTTCGCAAAAAGATAATCATAGTTGGTGAAGTCACAGTTGTACTATCTGTGTTAGTGATGCTCTTTGCTGCAATACTAGATGCCGGTCTCTGAGCCTATGATTCGCACTTCGTAACCGCCGTTAATCTTACTCACGCCGGACTTGCAGCCAGTAATCTCTGATGTGATGTGTAGATTTGTCTCCAGATGTGGTGTTATTTCCTTGACTGTGAAAATCGATATTTCTTTACATAATGATAATGGAGTCACAAGCATGTCGGAGAGATTTGTGTCTGCACCAAGATCATTGTTTGTGAATAATGTAGTTGCAGATTTTGTAAAGTCAGTTTTTGCATCATATAGCTCGTCTGCACCATTTATGGAATTTTCATCATAACTGTATACAGTAAATGATGCGCCAGGATTTAGCGCATTTTCTTGTATTATCTCTGATTGTGTAGAAAATCCTCTTTTGCATAGTATCTCTTTTGCCGAATTTACCGAATTTGATATCTGATTTTTGTCCATACCAGAATAAGAGCAGAGAATTTTTGCATCTTTGGAGTTTCTCTTTGTGAGATTGATTGGTGTTATTACATGACATGGATGAATTGTAATGTCGACTTGGCCGCCTCCCTTTGGATAATAGCCGCGCTTTTTGATGTTCATTTCAAATTTTATTCCAAGTCTGGAATATGCTTCTGATAAAACAAACTTGGTGTAATTTGAAGTAGGACTCCACGGTACATCTGTTCCACCAGTAATGGACAGTTCCAGCTTTTTTCCTGCTAAAGCAATTGGTATTATTGCCTGCAATATCAGAGAGATGCTTCCTGCAGTGCCAACATTTTCGTATATTTTTGTGTCCTGTATTTGTCCCGGAGTAAATGTAATACTTGTAGATCCGACAGCTAGGCCATCAATTTTTGCATTACATATTTTGCCCAAAATTTTGATTGTGGATAGATGTGATGGTCTGAGGCCTGGAACCTTGCGATTGTGGCGAATGTTCTGGATTTGAATTGGCTTTTGCGTTATGGCAGATAATGTCAGTGCAGATCGAAGTATTTGTCCACCTCCTTCCCCATAAGAGCCGTCGATTTCGATCAAAGTCATTTGGTGGTATTGTTATTGTTTAGTTTTTAAATCAAATGCGAGAAAAAAAACTATGGATGGTCTTCTCATTGGCAGATTCCAGCCTTTTCATCTAGGACATTTAGCTGCAGTAAAGTTTGCACTAACCCAAGTTGAAAAATTATACATTGGAATTGGCAGCTCAAATCGATTCAATGAAAAAAGAAATCCATTCACTCCAGAAGAAAGAAGGGAAATGATTGAATTGTCTGTAGAAAAATCAGAGCTGCAGAGATGCAAGATCTATTTTGTGCCAGACGTAAATGATCATGCAAAATGGACCTATCATGTTGATAGCATAATTCCAAAATATGATGTCGTATTTTCAAATGACGACTTTACGCATGACCTGTACAACAAAAGAGGAATCAAAGTGATATCGGTTCCGCTAAAGCAAAGGGAAATTCTTTCGGGAACCGACATTAGGCAAAAAATCGCAACCAATCAAAGCTGGTCTGTGCTAGTACCGGAAGGAACTGCAAAGGTCTTGGCAAAAATTAATGCGCAAGATCGCCTGTCGAAACTTTAGTTTTAAATAAATCCCGCAAAACAGTTCAGAATACTTATGGAATATCTAGTAATGTTACCTGGTCCAACAAACGTACCAGAACGAGTAATGCGTGCAATGATCACGCCAATGATCAATCACAGAAGTGACGATTTTGTAGAATTATACCAAGATGCAGTTGAAAAAACACAAAAAGTTTTCAAAAGCAGTGGCGAGGCAGTCTTGCTATCAGCATCTGGAACCGGAGCTGTTGAAGCAAGCGTTGTTAATCTAATTAAAAAAGGCGACAAAGTAATCATCCCAACTAATGGAGAGTTCTCCGGAAGACTAGCACAAATGCTAGAGTGGGCTGGCGCAAATGTAGTCAGACTGGAAAGCACTCCGGGAACAAACGCGACATTTGATCAAGTAAAAGAAGCATTTGACAACAACAAAGACGTCAAGGCATTCTATTGCGTATGGAACGAGACCTCTACAGGTACTATGATCAAGTATTTGGATAAAATCAAAAACCTAACCGCAAGAAACGATGCATTCTATGTAGTAGATGGAGTTTCTATTGTCGGCGGCGAAGATCTAGAAATGGACAAATGGGGAATCGACGTTGCAATGACTGGAGCTCAAAAAGCATTTGCAGCACCACCAGGAATCTCACCAATTGTAGTTAACGAGCGCGCAAAAAAATACATGAACGCAAACCCGCCAAATTCAATGTACTTTAATTTATCAAGATACTTCAAGTACTACGAAGAGGCAAAGCACACACCATTCACACCAGCTTTACCATTGCTATACGCATACAGAGAGGCAATGAATGTGATTCTAGAAGAAGGACTGGACAACAGAATTAGAAGACATCGAGTCTGCTCACAAGCACTGTACTCTGGTTTATCTGAGCTAGGTCTGACTCCATTTGCAAAAGAAGACGCAAGATCAACCGTAGTAGTTGCACTGAATTATCTAGAAGGATTAGAAGACAAAACCTTCAGAAACACATTGGCTGATAAATTCCGAGTTCTAGTCGCAGGCGGATTTGGAAATCTCAAAGGCAAAGTATTCAGAGTTGGCTGCATGGGCGAGGTCCAAAAATACCACGTCATGAGATCAATTTCTGCAATCGGCTCCACACTTGAGATGATGGGCTACAAAACCAAGCAGATGGAAGCCCTCAAAGTTGCAGAAGACAAGTTAAAGCAACTCTAATCTTAATATTAGGAAATTCGAGGACTGATCGCATGGCATTCACAAAAGGCTCGCTAATCTTAATCGATTACACTGCAAAGGTAAAGGATTCTGATGAAGTAGTAGAGACCACAATTACCGAGGCTGCCAAAAAGCACAATTTATTCCAGGAAAACATCAAGTACCAGCCAAAACTGGTCTCTGTCGGAGAATCCTGGGTTCTAAAGGGTCTTGACGATGCACTAGCAAATGCAAAGGCAGGCGACAAGCTCACAGTTGATGTAACACCAGACAAGGGCTTTGGCGAACGTGACTCTGGAAAGGTTCGAATGATTCCACTAAGAAAGTTAGGCGAAGACGCAGACAAGGTTGGCGTCGGCGATACCATAGAAGTTGATCAAAAGGAAGGAGTCATAAGATTTGTCGGCTCTGGTAGAGTTCAAGTTGATTTCAATCACAGACTAGCAGGAAAAACAGTAGTCTATGATGTTAACGTACTAAAATCATTAGATACAAACGAGGACAAAATCAATGGCATTCTAAAAAGACACATGCCAGTTGAAGATTCCAAGATTTCATCAACATTAACAGGTAACTCACTTGATGTGACAATACCAGAAGAGATCTTTGGCGCAGAAACACTGCGAGTTATCAAGCACTTTGTCCAGATGGACATTTTCAAGTTCGTACCGACACTGGAAAAGATCAATTTCGTAGAGACCTACAGTAACAAAAAGGCAGAAAAGAAAGAAGAAAAAGCATCTCCAGCTCCTGAAAAAAAATAGAATTACTTCCTAAAACTTAAGAGCCCCCCTTAGATTGTTGATTTGTTGTCAGTTACTGTAATTGGTGGAAAGGCATCCGAAGATCTGGCAAGAAAACTAGCAAAAAAGCTAAAGGCGTCTTTTGTTTCAACGGATCTAAGAATTTTTCCAGACGGTGAAAGCAAGGTTACTATCTCTGCAAAACCAAAGGGCAAAATTATTGTCGTAAATTCCACATATCCGCCAGTTGATTCCAATTTGATTCAGACATTGTCTTTGGTTTCAAAGGCAAGACAATTCTCTAGTCAGGTAATTTGCGTTATTCCATACATGGGATACGCACGACAAGATAGGGAATTTTTGTCTGGGGAAATAGTCACATTATCAGTAATTGCAAAATTACTCTCAGCTGCAGGCGCATCCAAGATTATTGTAGTGGACTTGCACAGTATGCTTGGCCTCAAGCTTTTCAAGATTCCAATCAAAAATGTCTCCGCCGTGCCAGAATTGGCAAATCATTTCAAAAAACTCAGGCTCAAAAATCCGCTGGTAATATCGCCAGACCTTGGAGGAAAAGAGAGAGCTGCAGAATTTGCAAAATTCTATGGCACTGATCATATTGCATTGCAAAAACAAAGAGACAGAAAAACCGGCAAGGTTCAGATCATGACTGGCAATCTAGACATAGTCAAAGGCAGAGATCTGGTACTAGTCGATGACATGATCAGTACCGGCGGAAGTATTGTAAAGGCAACAGAATTTCTCAAAAAGCAAAAATGCGGCAAGGTCTTTGTTGCATGCACACATGCTTTACTAATGGATAATGCAGAAAAGAAAATCATAAAGTCTGGCGTTTCTGCAATAATATCTGCAAATACAATACCGGGCAGTACATCTCTAGTTGATGTATCAGGAGTAATTGCAAAGGCAATCTAAATGCCAGAGAGCTTTTTCCTAGTTTCAAAAGAATATCTAGAATTAGCAGTAGACGAGGTTATAACTTTGGTCAAAATGTACGACAGATTTGCAAAGATAAAGACAATATCCAATCTTGTCCTGATTCAAAGCGTTACTCCCTGGGAAAAAATTGCACGGCGGGCCACATTTGTAAAGATTTCAGGGCAATTACTAAGAAAAATGTCAAACGTTTTCTTTGATGAAAATAATTATTCGCTTTTGTTTGGAGCAAAAACCTTCATGTGCAAGGCGATCAATCTATCCGAAAAAGAGGTAAACATTCCAGACATAGAAAGATCTTTGGGAAGCATGGTCTCTACTTTTTGCAACGCCAAAGTATCGCTGGACGAACCAGATGTTATCATTTACATGATTTTCACAGATGAAGAGAATTTCTTTGGCTTTTCAACAAAATTCGAGCCTACAAAAAGGCCTGAAAAGCTAACAAAGTTCCATCATGAACTAGACTGGAAGCTAACCCGAGCAATGATAAATCTGGCAAGAATCAACGATGACGAGATAGTTTGCGATCCTTTCTGTGGAACAGGCAGTACTCTACTAGAAGCTCAATCCATGGGAATCAAGGCAATTGGTATAGACTTTGATGAGAAAATGTGCAAAATATCCAAGGACAATCTAAAAGAAAACAAGTTTTCGGCCGAAATACACAATCAAAGCTACGAGTACATGGACCAGATCAAATTCGATGGTATTGTGACTGATTTACCATATGGAACAGCATCAAAGGTATCAGAGCCGCCAAAGAAAATTATGAAAAAATTCGTCTCCAAAATACCAAGAAAGGCAAAATTTGCAATAATGTGCAAAAAAGGCCTAGAAGACGACATCAAGCTAAATCTGACAAAAAAATATGAGATATATCGACACAAAAGCCTGACAAGGATGATTTTGGTAAAATGAAGCTAGTATTTTTGGGAACATCGGCGGCGCAGCCAACAGAGGATAGGGCTTTGTCATGCATTTGTCTGGAAAGAGAAGGCGAAGTGATAATGTTTGATGCAGGAGAGGGAGCTCAGGTTTCGTATCTGAAGTCAGGCCTTGGCTGGAACAAGAAAATGAAGATTTTCGTAACTCATATGCACGGAGATCACTGTATCGGAATTTTGGGCTTACTACAAACAATGACCCTACAGCACAGAACAGAATCAATAGAGATCTACGGCCCAGATGGAATTGAGCAGTTCATCGGAGAAAATATTAGAATTTTGCAGTTTGGTTTGTCATTTCCTGTTATTATTACGGCGGTGAGTCCTGGCTTAGTCTGCGAGGAAAAAACGTATTCGGTTTTTGCACAAAAGGCGGAGCATTCTGTTTTGGCGTTTTCATACAAGTTTGTGGAAAGTGACAAGCCTGGCAAATTCGACAGAGAGGCTGCAATCAGGCTCGGAATTCCCGAAGGCCCTCTATGGCATGACCTGCAGACAGGCAAAGAGGTCAAGATTGGCGACAAGACATTTTCTCCATCTCAGGTAGTAGGGGAGAAAAGGCCTGGGAAAAAAATCGGAATCTCTGGAGATACACGTCCAACAAAATTATTAGAAGAGTTTTTCAAAAATTGCGATTATTTGTCCTTTGATTGCACATTTTCTGATGCTCTAAGGGATAAAGCAATCGATACTAATCATTCTACGGCAAAGGAAGCTGCCACACTAGCTAAAAACGCAAATGTTGCAAATTTAATTTTGACACATTTTTCTGCAAGACACAAAAACGAAGACGAGCTTGCAAAGGAAGCAAAGACAATACATGATTCAGTCATTGCAGCTAAAGACCTGCTTGAAGTCGAAATAAAATAAAATGTTTGATTCTTTATCCAGACAAATCAAGGATGCAAAAAAGATAGTCTTTGTTACAGGTGCTGGCATCTCCCAGGAAAGCGGAATTCCGACATTTCGAGGAAAAGATGGATTGTGGAGAAAATATGATCCGATGCAGCTAGCTACCATTGATGCATTTTACGAAGACCCAAAGCTAGTCTGGGAATGGTACGAAGAAAGAAGATCAAACATTTTGTCCGCAAAGCCAAATCCAGGACATTTTGCAATTACAGATCTTGCAAAATATAAACAAGTCATCATACTAACGCAAAACATTGATGGTTTGCACCAAAGATCCGGCAGCAAACATGTTTTGGAGTTGCATGGAAGCATTATACGCATAAAATGCACCAAATGTGATTTCAAGGATAACATCACTACACCATTTGAAATTCTGCCGCCAAAATGCAAGTGCGGAGAGATTTTGCGGCCTGATGTTGTATGGTTTGGTGAAGGCCTACCTCAGGATGTCTGGGGTGAAGCCATATCTCATGCGCAAACATGTGATGTGATGATAATTGCAGGCACATCCTTGGTTGTATCACCTGCAAACACTCTACCATTGTACGCAAAGCAAAACGGAGCAGTACTGATTGAAGTAAATCCAGAAAAAACAATCATGTCATCGGAAATGGACTTGTCCGTACGGGAAAAATCTGCTGTTGCGTTGCCAGAACTAGTAAAATTGGTATCTACTGACTAAAGACACCATAGATTGTGTTTTCTTTATTTCCTTGGGGATTGTACACGGATGAGCTGACAGTTCCATATTCTGAATGCTCTACTGTCATTTCTATTACATGTGGGATGTCAGTTATGTCATTGACGTTGGTGTCAAACTTTGATGCAAAAAATTCTCCAGTGAATAATTCTTTGTCGGAGTTGCGCAGTGTTACTATTACTTTGAGGGTTTTTCCAGAAGAGTCCTCATAGTGGATTCCAACTGTATTGTCGGCATTTCTTGTAGTTGTAAGCTGTAAGGTATCATAG
>JBJTCW010000008.1:0-3686 GCA_046092065.1 Candidatus Nitrosotenuis sp.
CAGCAGTTCATTTCTGAGATCGCGTGCAACCCTTCGTACAGTTGGTCTTGGAACGCCGAGTTCTTCGACAACTTTGCTGTAAATGTCTTGCTTGTCTGTGAGTCCCTTTTCAAGGTAAGTGTTGATTGCTTGTTTGATAACGGTGCTTTGATTTGTGCGATTCACGATCTGTAATTTTTCTCGATCTATATAAGACTATAACTTTTCCAGAAAAAAAATTGCAGAGTTGCATGAGCTGCAAAAAATTATTATAATATCCAAAGTCCAAGCGATCCCGACAAAATCCTAAAACCATTTTGGTATAGCAAAATGCAAAAATAAAAAATTTGTAAAAATTACAAAACACTTTCAAAATAATTCAATAGCAAGACTCTTATGCTCAAAGACGGAATCGTGGTATAATTGACCAATGTAGCTATTGAGACCAAGTTTGGAAAAATTGTATTTAAATTATTGCCAGAACTCGCACCAGAACACGTGCGAAACTTTGTCAAATTAGCCCAGTCAGGCTTTTACGATAACACCCAGTTCCATAGAGTAATTCCTGGATTCATGATTCAGGGAGGCGACCCAAACACAAAGACCCCGAACAAGTCTACATGGGGTATGGGAGGTCCAGGCTATACAATCAAGGCTGAATTCAACAACAGATCCCACCTCAGAGGTATAGTATCGGCGGCAAGAGCAATGGACCCAAACAGTGCAGGCTCACAGTTCTTTATTGTTACTTCAGATAGCACCTTTTTGGACAGACAGTACACCGTTTTTGGCGAAGTCTTAGAGGGAATGAACGTAGCAGACCAAATAGTAAGCCAGCAAAGGGACAGAAACGATTGCCCTCTACAAGAAGTAAGAATGACCAAGGTTTCCATCTCTGAATAAAATGAAAATAATCCTTGCAGTGTTGCTAGTGGCGTCTCTTTTTTCATCTGCTGCATATGCCCAAGTCACCTTTGGAGATCCTGCAGACCAAGAAGTATCCATCAAAATATCTGACAATGGAGATGCTCACGTAACTCATCACGTCAAGGATAGCAAAAAAACACAGCAAGTCGAGTTTTTATCGCCAGATTATACCAATTTCACCATAATAGATGAAGACAACGAGGAACCGCAATACGCAGAGGCAGGCGGCCAAAACCCGGGAATCGTACTATTTCCTAGCAAAAACAATGTCACAATAGAATATGACATTCCAAATGCAGTAAAGCAAAGAAGCGGAATGTGGACTTGGGACTATAGATATTTGGCAGATACAGAATTTTACCTGCCAAGTTCCGTCAAACTGTTCTATGTCAATGGCAATCTTATCCAGCTTGGAGACCAAAAAGGCATACAATGCCACGGATGCCAAGTTTTCCTAGAATACGAGCTAGAGCCAACCATCATAACCAAAAAAGTAGAATGGGAAGGAAAATCATTTGACGTCAAAATAATCACATTGGCAGACATTCCAAAATTAGACTTGGACCAGCCAGCAAAATCGCTAAGCTTTGAAGTTACTGAACCCGGAAAACACATAACATTGATAATTCCAAGGGAGCTGCTCTGGAGCCCATATGATGTATCTCTTAATGACAAGCCCATCCTAAAGCAGGAAAGACTAGACGTTGATGGCAAAGTCTGGCTGCACATCATTCCAAGAGAAAAGGGAACCATGCAAATCATAGGTGTTTCTGTAGTGCCGGAATTCCCATTTGCTACTATACTGGTGTTAAGTGTGGCAATGGTAGCTATTGTGTATACAACCAGATTTAGTCGCCGCTAGAACCGCAAGAGCAAAACCCGTATTCGTCTATTCTGACATTACAGACTGGGCATTTTTCCCCATAGTCTACCTCCCATGGTTCTTTGCCAAATAACTTGAAATGATCATCAATTTCTAGTGGGATTTCCCGTTTTTTTTCCAATGTGTGTAATTGCGCATTTTGGTATAATAATATGAGTAATTATCAAGTCAGAATTATTAACACAAGTTATTCCAAATAAAACAATGAAGTGCGATTGTGGTTGTCATTGCATAAAATGCAAAAGCCCAAACCTGGAATCATTTCAGGTCGGCAAGACAGAAGCGGACGGTTATTTTGACATGCACCATACATGTCACCAATGCAACACGCACTTTGATCATCTAGATGGTACAATTTACCAAAAATGCGAAACCTGCAAGTATTCTAGTTGATTAGCGGGGTTTGTTTGCAGTAAAAGGTCTTTTTCTCTTCAGAACTTTTCATCAGTTCTCTATTGAATGCCATCTTTGAGAGAATTTTAGATACTGCCAAGGGACTAGCAATCCAGCCATGTTGTAATAATTGCTCTACTGTTTCGGAGACAGTTCTTGGCTTGGCAAAGAATCCATTCATTTCCAGTTCTTCAATTCTGGATGGTAATTCTTCTGGTGTGACTGCTGTAGGTGCTGCAAATTCCGGCTCGTGGACCTCGGCATCGCGAAGCATTTGCAGATAGTCCATGTTTTTCTCATATGTTTCTGAAATACCAGACACTTTGAATTCCGGCTCTACTTTGTCGGAGCTTTCCTGCAATCTGGCAGTAAGATCTGCTATTACCTGCGGTAAAGTATCATTATCCACGTAAAAGTCGCGCGAGTCTATCTCTATTTCATTTTCGCCTAGCTTGAGTCGTATCTTTGCCATTTACATGAAATGGTATGGTTTTTGATTTATCTTGCGAGCTTAAAGGAGCTTAGAGGCCTGGCCAAAACTTTTACACACCAAATGACGAACTTTTTGCCTCCTTTACACAAAAATCAAGCAATGCAATACCAGGCATGGCAAAAAAGGCAGCAGCTGCAATTATTGTAATCATTCTAGCCATGGCGATATTTGCTTACACTCAGTACGCATCAGCCTCGCAAATCACTGCCAAAATTGTACAAAGCAAAATTCTAGATAAATCCGACAAAGGCACTACTCGCAGCCTGGAATTGGAATTTCACAATCCTTCATTGCTGATTTTGACAGCAGGACAGACGGAATTCACAATATATGCAAATGACAAAACAATTGGCTCAGGCTCACTCGATCCGTTTACTCTACCCGCGCTAAGCAACACAAAGACAAGTGGAACATGGCTCAAGGACCAGCCAGCGGAGATAAACTCACAGGTAAAGATCTCTGGCACAACAAAATACCAACTATTGTTTGCGTCAATTGATGTGCCGTTTACGTATTATCCGACACACGAGCAGACCAGCGAATTTATACAAGATTCCTAATCGCAAGTCATGCTTACTGTTTTTGGCTCTACAGCACTAGATACAATCCGTACTCCAAACAAAGTTCTCAAGGATGTTTTGGGAGGGGCAGCAACATTCGCAGCTATCTCTGCTAGCTTTTTTGTCGATACTGGTTTGATAGCTGTAGTAGGAACTGATTTTCCAAAAAAATATCACAATATCCTAAAAAAATATCTGGATTTAGAAGGATTATCAATAGAAAAAGGCAAGACATTTCGTTATGACGGCAGCTATGATTCCACTTTATCTACAAGAACTACAAACAAGACAGAACTAAACGTATTAGGAACATTTCAGCCTACTGTGCCTGAAAAATACAGAAAATCCAAGTTTGTATATTTAGCAAATAATGATCCTGACCAAAACACCAAGATAATCAAGGAATTTGACAATGTAAAATTCTCAATGTGCGATACAATAGAATTCTGGA
>JBJTCW010000009.1:0-1351 GCA_046092065.1 Candidatus Nitrosotenuis sp.
GTTTTCTGGACCGCCGCCAATAACCCCGACGCGTTCACCAGATTTACGTGGGTTATTAGTGTCAGGAATTAAATCCACCAACACTTCTCCGCAAACCCACATTTTCATGCGGCTATTTTAATGCTTTTCTTTATTTTCGAATACCTATTTAGAAATACCTAAATTCGGTCCCCAAGACCAAGCAGTATTTTCATGGCGATTAATTGACCAAAATGTGTACTCTGATAATTCTGGATTACCAATCCATTGCGCGGCGTCTTTCCCATCAACCATCAATGCAGTTGCAAGAGCATCCGTAATTCCACCATCTGGACCAATTACTGTTCCAGACTTTGCGCCTATTGCAATAATCCCGGTGTGCGGATCTTTAATATGCGCACCTTTTTCGTAATGGCCACTGGTCGCAATATTTTCATTTTGTACTTCAAAAACTTGAATGATTTCAGATTTATTATCTGGATTAACAATTCCAATTTTCCAAGGCTGATCACCACGTAAAGCAATATCTCCCGCAGCATTTACCTGCACTTGATCACAACCGGCGGCAACCAACATCTCTGCAGCATTTTCTGCCGCCCAGCCTTTTACAAAACCAGATGGATCAAATCCACCTTCAACGGCCCACGGATCAAAAGCGCCAAAACTTAACTCTCTTGCTCTTAAACATCCACGCCAAATTTCTTGCACTATCAATGGCGCATCTTCAATCTTTAACTTATTTTGGCGCAACTTTGTGACAGAAGAGGTATCTTTAAAAGTCGAGAGTTCATCATCAACATCAAAGAAGAACGCTTCAACACCTGCAATTGCTCGATTAATTTCTGCTTCATCTAATTTTGACGACGAAGCATCAATATAGATTTCCGTACCCCAAACTGGGATTATTTTTTCAACGCGCATTACGCGCCAGTTGGCATTCCAGCTTTTTGCAGCGCTGAAATCAATGATTTATACCAACCGTATGAGGTATATGAAGCACCAGATACGCCAGTAATTGCTGCAGAGTTTGCTCTCAATGTCTGTTGGCGCAAATTAGGAACTGAGTAATCAGTGAAACGTTGTGAGCGTCCTGATGGCGCTTGAACTGCAGTAGCTTCAGTAATTTTGCCATTTGAAACAGTAATTTTTACTTGCACCATTCCGTAGCCAACATTGATCGCATCCCCAGTAAATGAACCACTTACTGCCGCGGGCGCTGCCGCTTTTGTAGCTACAAGCGCTGGAGTTGCAGATTGTGTAGCGCCGTTATTTGTACTGGAGTCAGTAGAAGAATTAGTAGAAGAATTTGAAGAGGTGCTACTAGAAGTAGAAGAAGAACTGCTAGTTGCTTTTTTCGTTGTAGATGTAGTTG
>JBJTCW010000010.1:0-1975 GCA_046092065.1 Candidatus Nitrosotenuis sp.
TGCTCTAGTTGTGCCAAAAATTCACCATGAAAAAATAACAGACATGGAGGAAAAAAATGTTGGAGAACTGTTCTCCGTTATACCAAAAATTGCCAGAGCCATAATGAAATCAACTGGCGCAGTTGCATTTTCTCTGGCACAAAATAACGGCCGGGCGGCAAAGCAAATAATTCCACATGTTCATGTGCATATTATTCCCAGATATGCCGAAATGGGTGCAGTCTGGACTAAACGCACGATACCAAGCAATGAAGAACTGGATACGTTGGCAAACAGCATCAAATCAAATTTCTAAGGGTCTTCTTTTATTTTATCAAGCATTTCAAAGATTTTGCTGGATTCGGTGACCTTGGCTTTTCTGAGGTTTTCCCGTAAATCGATAATCTGTCTGTGTTTTCTTGCAATGTCGTCTTTGGTTTTTTGCACCATCGGTTCTCTGTACAACAATAAATCGTTCATTTTGTCGTGTTCTTCTTCTAGTTTTAGCAAGAGATTTTTCATGTTTTGAATGGTCAGGTGTTTGTGCTCTAGATTGTCTAGTCTGTAGTGGGTATTTCCCAGATTTGCCATTGATATTGATATAGTATAATATCGATATGACCTCGATGTTGTGTACCAGAACACACAATTTTTTGTAAAACCTACATCAGATCCGCGACGATCTTTATTACACATTACTAGTTTGAACAACTGATGCGAATTATTCTGGTACCATTTTTGGCCGTGATTTTAGTATCGTTTTCTTTGGCATATGGATTTGAAACGGAAGGTGTTCCACAAACCTCTGCAAAAACTAATACCAAGCCAACACTCACTATTCCAAAATCCATAACAAGAGAGGCGACAGGCCCATCTGGCGCAGTGGTGAATTTTGTCGCAACAGGACAAGACAAAGAAGATGGAGTACTTGTACCGTCTTGCAGTTATCCATCAGATTACATGTTTCCGATTGGAACCACTACTGTATCTTGTACGGTAGACGATTCCAATAATAATTCAATTTCAGGCACATTTACTGTGACTATTCGTGATACCACACCGCCCGTCTTTTCTCCATTTCAGGCAACACAGGGAGTCAAAGACGAATCAGGAGTACAGATGTTCTTTGATGTCATTGCAGTTGATGCAGTAGATGGCGGTGTGCAGGTTAGTTGTGATTATCCATCTGGCCACAAATTCCCGCCAGGAGTTACAACGATGACATGTACGGCATCTGACTCTAAAGGAAATCTGGCCACTAAGAAAGTGCAAATCACAGTCACAGTGACACAATCAGGTCAATAGATTATAGATTTGGGTTATACCTAAGAATTGCAGCTGTTTTACCCAGGCTTGATAACATTACACCATATTCTGACAAACCAGAGATGATCTCTATTTTTGCGCCAACTGGGATTGCTATTGTGGATAAATAATCCACAATATCCTGTGATACTGCTGTTTGGTCCATGGATTTGCATGCAGGGCATGGCTTGTTGAGCAGATCAGTCTTTTTTGCAATTAATTTGGGCTGCTCAATTATCTCTTCTTGGATGTTTTTGCACCTATTGCATGTGACTTCTAGTCTCTGCAAATTGGTGTCATCTGTAATTAGCAAAATATCCACTACGTTATTTTTTAGCAGATTCATGACATCTTTTAGGCCATAAACTCCAAGGCCTGTCCGATTGTTTATCTCTCGGAATAATTTCTCTACCAGCTTTTTCTCTTCAGATAGACGGAAATCAGCCAGTACTTCTTGAGCTTTCATGAATGCTTCGCGAATTCCCTCTGAACCTGAATACGAAGTATCCAGTGTAGCTAGGACATTATTTTGCAATCTATATTCAAGATAATTTTCTTTTAGGAAATCTTCCTTTGTCGGGCCGGGACCGGACACAATCAGGCCTTTAACAGGATAAATATCGATAAAAAATTCCTTGGTGACTTCGGCGACTCGATTATAGTAATATGACAATTCCATTTCCCGCAGTCT
>JBJTCW010000011.1:0-10710 GCA_046092065.1 Candidatus Nitrosotenuis sp.
GCCCAGAAATCGAAGTAATTGATCCACATAACATTGACGATATTTTATCCAGCGTTATTACCATATCAAATAAAATTGGAAAACAAAAACAAGGAAAAGAACTGGTACAATCACTGCAAAAAAGAATTGATTTTATCAAAAACCAGAATTATACAGAAAAACCCAAAACATTATGCATAGAATGGGTTGAACCATTTTTCACATCTGGTCACTGGGTTCCGCAAATGATAGAGATTGCCGGCGGGACAAACCTCATCAGCAAAACAGGTGAGCATTCCAGAAGAATGACCATTGACGAAGTCGTATCATCAGATCCAGACATTATTGTAATGATGCCGTGCGGATTTGACACAAAAAGAACCATTCTAGAATGCACAAAAACAATACAAAATAATCCAAAATGGCTGGGACTACGAGCAGTCAAAAACAAAAACGTTTACGCAGTGGACGCAAACTCGTATTTTTCAAAGCCCAGCATCAGAACCATAATTGGAATTGAGATTTTGGCAAAGATAATCCATCCAGAGATATTCTCAGATATCAATACCCCAGAACACGCATATTCTAAAATCTAGTCAGATTCGTCTTCATCAGAGTCCAGAGTCTTTTTTGAAGGCCTGGTAGGAATAAAAATCACGGTCATGTTTTGAATTTGTCCAGAGCTGACTAATATGAAAAATGGAGCAAAAAAGTTAACATTTGGTTTGATTTTTACGCACGAAAATATGCCGATATCAAGTTGGGTTTGTCCGATTGCGACATACAGGATCTGATATCAAAGGATACCTAATACTAATCAAGAATGGCCTGAAACCACGGCTTTGTCCTATCTCCCGTGGTTCCTGTCTTCAATTCAGGCGATTCTATTTTTATTCAATCTTGCAGCTATTTCCCAGTGATTTTTTTGTATTATACAAGACAAAGCCCAGTATTCCAATTGATAGAATTCTCAGAGGTATCTCATATGTAGTCAAAAAGGCAGTCGCCGTTCCACCTACAGTTCCAAATGTGGATACTATAGAAAACCCGACAGGACCACAACTGCATGCACCGGCAGATGCGCCGATCAAAGAACCCAAAAATCCCCCACCCACGCGCTTTGCCTTTTGAATTGTTTTTAGCAAATAGACATTCATCGGTATGACCAACCCCGAAAGAACAGAAACCGTAACAATCAATCCAAAGTTCAGTATTCTATCTAATGGTACATAGAAAACAAGGTACGGCTCAAAAAAGACAAACTCTGACAGAGACAACAACAATACGAACATTATGCCAAACACAATACCTGCCAATCCAGCATATTGGCGATTTGAAAATACTAGTCCAAGTGATCCTGCCATGTATAGCTGATCTTACTAAAATTAGTTAAAAGGGTTCTTGCTATTTTTTGCGAAACAGCTTGGCAATTTTTCTTGGAATTGAGTCCAGCGGACATGTCTCAGAGGATATGTCATTTTTTTCTTCCATGGTATCAATTACACATAATACAATATAAGAAATTCTCAAAAAATCCTAAATAGTAAATGCCAAAAACATTACCATGCTGGACAGAATAATCACCGGATTGTTTGTCGGTGTTTTGGGCACATTATGGTTTTTTACAAGGCGCTGCGAGATACCCCACCCATACAAGATAATCACATATGACGCCCTTGGCAAACAGACAGCCTGGATGGCGTTAGAACCATATTCAATACGCATACAGTAGCTGTCAGTTTTGCAAAACACTACAAAGAACTGTTTCCACAGTATGATTTTGTCCTAGAATCAGGTCTTCCACAGCTGAGACTAAAGTTTCTGACCACGCGAATCTAAAGATAATGCATTCGCATATGATTTTGAAGCAAGACCTCGTATGGTGTCACATATCCACAATGAGAGCAAGCAAACATTGATTCTGGTTGTTTTGTTGGTTGCGGAGGTGTTCCATGTAGATATTTTAGCAAAATTACATCACCACTTGGCAGAACACCATAGTTTGCAGTTTCCCCAATTGAGGCAAAAAACTCCTTTATTGCCTTGACTGCTACCTCAATGTCCAGTTTTTGATCATCAAATCTAGATAGTGTGAATTCGTGCAGTTTCATTGCAGGAATTGCCTCTAGCCAGTCAGCCACAAACACTGCCATTTCGTGCTTGAGATGTTCTGCCTCTCTGCAATCTATAGTGATCAATGATATCCATACGATCAGAGCGTATTTTTAGCTGCGCATTTGCCGATTTGCTGATTTTAAGGATTACGATCAAGTCCTGTCAAAGCGCTAAATACAAAATCATACAACACGAATAATCGATGGCAAAAAACATCGTTGCATGTTCCGCGCTGTTGAGCTTTTTTGTTTTTGTATCAACAATACTGCCTAGCTGGGCAGACGAGATCAAGGCAACTGACGAGATAAAAAAGAATCCCGCCATGATGAAGATGCTACAAAAAATAGAATTATCAAAAAAGATTCTAGCCCAGATGCAGGAGCAAAAATCAATTGATACTATAAAATCCCAGCACATACAGGAATTGCGAAACCAGGCAAAGGCAAGCCTTGATGAGCAGATAAGCAGAATGAATAGAGATAACGAACAATACACGTCGGAAAACGCATTTGCAGAATTTGTCTCAAAAAAGCCATCCAACATACAGCCAATATACCAAGAAATGTTCTCGTATCACAACAACAAGGTCAAAGACGCAAAAACAGAGCGCGACAGAATTCTATCCAGTGGCGGAAAGACACAGAATGCATGGGATGCATACCACAAACTATCTGCTACAAACAGGATAAAGCTGGTTCAGCTAAACAAGGAACTATCCATAAAATATTCCAATGCCGATATCACCATTCAGGATACCTTTGATGAAAAGGGCAAGCTCCCAAGAACTAGTGAATGATGTTTTCTGACATTCGATGGTGCAGATAGAACCTAAAGAGCACTACAGATGCCACCAAAATCACTGACGCTGCAATAAACGCCACAGTATAGCCTGCAGTTATAGTCACAAATCCAGCAGTCAGGGCACCTCCAAAGACGCCCATTCCAACCATTGAGCTGTTCACGCCAAGATATGTTCCCTCAAAGCCCTTTGGAATTGACTTGAAAAGAAGTACCGAGTTTGCCGTGGTAAATATGGAAAAGCCCACGACCATTAGACACATTGAGAGAATTGCAAACGATATCAGCATGTAACCAGAAAATATGCTTATCAAAAATGCCGCAACCAATACACCAAGTATTCTTGGCAAATACGCTACAATTGTTGCCTTTTCCTCGCCAAGTCTTGCAATTATTTTTGGCGCGACAAAAAATATTGCCGCCATTGTGCTTGTCTGTATCAGATATAGAGTAAAGACGGTGGCATCAGACAAATGCAGATTTTTCAAAAATGGAGTCAGAGCAGTAAAGTAAATGTTGCTTCCAAAATAAAACATAAAGTTTGCCAAGAACAAAAATCCTATTTCATGGGAGACCTTGCCCTTTAGAATTGAAAAAATATGCTTGTAATCATGAATGCTTGGAACTTTGGGAAACACCAAATGATGATGCATCCTAAAGTGTCCAAATGCATGCTGGATTCCATGTACAGAATGCGCTATTGCGTGTCGCTCAATATGAAAATGAGTCTTGCTAATTTGCGTGCTAATTACAAGCGCTACTGCAACTGCAACTGCACACGCTGCAAAGTATTGCCTGCTATCAAAGTACAGACTCCACACTGCACCAATCAGCATTGCCCCAAGGCTGCCAAATGTAGATAGTAATGATGTTCTTGCAAAAAGCTTGCTCCATTGGTTGTTCTGGCTTGTCTCCATTACTAGCATCTGAGTTACTGGACTACGTGCAGTCAGAAAGAACCCAGATAAAGGCGCGATAATGTAAATCGAATTTATCGATGTGGTATAGTATAACCAAACACATGACAGCATTATAGCAGAAAACGAAATCATCAGTACTGCCTTTTGTGCGTGATATTTGTCCAGGATTTTGCCCCAAAATATAGAGCCCAGAGCAGCTGCCCCATAATGAATTGCAATCATGATAGAGACCTCTTTTATGCCACCCCCAAGATGAATCACAAACAATGGAATGCCTGTATGAAGGCCTTCTGCAGCTATGTTGATTGGCGGAATGAACCAAATCCATTTTTTGTTTACAGGCATCATAGTCAGGCCAAAGCCGATACTAATCTATGATTGATTAAAAAATCTTGTACAGAATTGTTGAATTGTTTACTTTGTACCCATATCCATGGATTCTTGAAGGTTAACCTGGAAGCTTTGAGTTTTTACAGTATCATCAGATGTGTCATCTGTAGTACCTTCTGTCGAGTCTTCAGTGGTGTCTTGAGCGTCGGATTCATCCATTGATTCGTCAGTAACCTTTGGCATTGCACTTAGCATTGTGGTCAATTCCTCGTGGGTTGGATCATGACTAGATACCCACCCTCTTTGTGAGAGAATCTGATAGGTTGCCTCTTTGAGACATACTGGATGGAATGTGTTTGCCCTAAATGCAAGCTGCATTCCAGCATCACATTGGATTTGATGTGGATCTACTCCTTTCATCAATTGTTCGCGTGGAGAGTCGACGTTGGTTTCTGCATAGTCTTCTGGTTCGGCCATTGTTTCGGAATCGTTAGTAGCATCGTCGGTGGTTGTCTCTGCGTCATTCTCAGTAGAGTTTGAACTTGCAGATTCGCCCACCATCATGTCTTCATTCATGCTTTGCTCAGAAGATTCCTGTGCAAAGACAGATGGGTTTAACGCAAACATACCTGATGCAATTACTAATAACATCAAAAGAGCCCATAGATTTTGCATTGAATGATCTGATTTGACTTTGAATTTAACCTTTTTCAAAATATAGAATAAAGGTCAATGCAAAGATCAAGCATGAAGATGGACTCGGAGACATTTGGAATTGAATCAGGGTATGGTCCAGAGATAATCCAATGGTTAAACGAAGAGGCAAAAAAAGACAAGCTGAAATTCGAAGCTAGGTTGTACGGCCAAACAATAGAGACACAGAACTTTGGATCATTTGAGCTGTTTTCATGGGTTGGAGACGTGCAGGTTGCAAGAAAACTAACAGTAAAGGCAAGCAAGAGATTCAAGGTCAAAGTAATAGAAGGCGGATACAAAACCAAGGAAAAAATCCTCAAAATGTCAAGACAGGACTATGCCATGGTCAAAAAAGGTGACAGAGTTATAGGGCACCTAGAGTTTTCCGCACCAAGATTCGGCGGAAGCTGGCAAATAGTCCAAGAAGAGCTTCGCTAAGGCACAAATAATCATGTGTTGTGATTTTTCTATGAACGTTGGAATTGTCGGTACTGGATTGTTAGGTACTGCAGTTGGATTGAATCTAATGAGAAAAGGCCATACCCTTACGATATACAACAGAACCAGATCAAAGACTGCGCCATTAGAAAAAGGAGGTGCAAAAATAGTAGAGTCGCCAAAAAAAGTATCAGAAAATTCCGATATTGTGTTTAGTATAGTAAAAAATGCAGATGCCGTCAAAAAAGTTGCATTTGGTGACGAGTGTATTGCATGCGGAAAGCACGACGGCCTCATTGTATGCGATATGAGCACGATAAACCCGATTTCATCCAAGGAAATTGCGGCCGAGTTCTCAAAGAGGGGCATTCCATTTTTGGACACGCCAGTCATGGGCGGGCCGAATGTAGCAATTACTGGCGAGCTGGTAATGATGGTCGGCGGACAAAAAGAAGTCTTTGAAAAATGCAGACCAGTCTTTGACGACATAGCAAACAAAGTCTTTCACTTGGGACCAAATGGAATAGCGCATTCCGTCAAAATAGCGATGAACCTGCAAATAGCGATGCTTGCCCTATCAATATCTGAAGGAATAACTCTAGCAAAAGGAGCAGGCGTAGACCCAGAGATATTTCTAAAAATCCTCAACTCGACTTATTTCAAAACCGGAATGAGTGAAAACAAAGCATACAAGATGCTAAAAGGAGACTATAACCCAACATTCACCCTATCAAATCTCAAAAAAGACTTGGACACAATAAACGAGGCTGCAAAATTATATGGACTGGCCCTGCCAATGGCTACAAAGGCAAACCAAGTATACAAAGACGCAGAGGACAAAGGATTTGGCGAGCTGGACTATACCGCAATTTTAGATTATCTAAATAGCTCAAAGTGACGGATCGGATTTTTTCTTTTTTAGATAAATCCTGTATGACAGCCCAACCACAACAAAAAGAACTCCTGTAACTATTGACCATGCAATAAATGCAACCGGTTGTAATTCTGCCACGCAGTACAATTCCGCACAATAAATAAATAGATTTGAGACTTGAGCAGCTACATGCCAGAACTAGTCTGCGAAGAATGTGGACAAAAGATGTTTCATGAAAACGAGACCACGCTCAAAATAGAAGAGACCATTCACAAAAAGTTCTGCAGAGGCAAGATTGGTCAAACTCACAGCTACATGCATAGAGACGATACCCACATGTCTACATTTGACATTGAACGATCAGCAGACGAAAAAGGCAAGCCTCTAGTAAAATAGATTGAGCGAGCTGTTCGATTCCGCAATTTTAGAATTCAACCTAGGTAATTTCAAAAAGGCACCGGCGTTGTTTAGTCAAGTTTTAGAAGTAGAACCACATAATGTTACGGCTCTCATCAAAAAGGGCAACATCTTGGGCAAATACGCAAAATACCAAGACGCCATTATACACTATGATACAGTGTTAGGAATAGAGCCAAAGAACTCGCTGGCGTTGGTAAACAAGGGCCTAGCACTGCATTACCTTGGACAATACAATGATGCCATATCCTGCTATGATACAATACTAGAGGACAAGCCAAAAAGTGCTCTAGTCTTGTACAACAAGGCATCAAGCATGGTCAGAAACAACCAAGTAAACCTTGGATTGGAGACGCTATCAAAGGCAATACAGATAGATTTTTCCTACAAATACAAGGCTAGAAGTGATGCAGATTTTGAGGAAATACGAAAAACCAACGAGTTCAAAAAGATAATTTTGTAAAATTCTAATATTGTGATATAACTGCAAAAAATAATGCAAGAGCTAAGCTATGATATCGTTATAGTCGGTGCAGGTCCTGCAGGATCTTCTGCCGCATTTACAGCTGCTAAATTAGGACACCGGGTCGCACTATTGGAAAAAGAGGAATCAGTAGCCCAGACTGTGCGAACCAGCGGAGTTACATGGATGGACAGCATCAAAGAATTTGAAATCCCCGAGTCTTGTTATAATCCAGTAAAAAATTATGGGTTTTGCTCGCCAAACAATCAAGTCGTAATATCATCTGGCATAGCAATGGCCGCAGTATTAGATGTAAGAAAGACATACCGCTGGTTGGCAGAAAAGGCGCAAAAACAAGAAGCAGAACTATACACAAACACCACAGTTACAGGAGCTCTTAGAGATTCCAATGGAATTACACTACACACAACATCAAACAAAGAAGAGATAATTTTTCACGCAAAAATCGTAATCGACGCAAGCGGATTCCAGACTATAGTTGCAAAGGCTCTAGGTCTTGTTACGCAATGGAAGAGATTTGGTGCTGGTGCAGAATACGAAGTCGAAGTTGAAAATGCAGATCCAGATACATGGTGGTTGATGGTTGGCCAAGACTATTCCCCGGCAGGATACGCATGGATTTTTCCACTAGGCGGTAAAATTGTTAGAATAGGAGTTGGTGTTGGCAAGCCAGAATCACCAGTGGATCCAACCATAAGACTAGACCAAATAATTGAGAAAAAGCTTGGGCCCATTTCCAAGCTTGGCAAAATAAAACAGATAGAATTTCATTATGGCCTAATACCAAATGACGGATTATCAAGAAAGACAGTCTATGACAATCTGATTCTAGTCGGAGATACTGCAGGCATGGCAAATCCTTTGGTACTGGAAGGAATTCGTTATGCTATTCGCTTTGGAAGAATTGCAGGCGAGACTGCGGCAAATGCATTGCTCAAAGGAAATCTGTCAGAAAAATCATTGATATCATATGAGGAAAACTGGAAAAAGGCAATCCAATCCAAGATTAACTCGGCATCCAAGGTCCAGTCAAGATGGATTGGGTTATCGGATGAACAATGGGACAAGGAACTGGATGTTATCAAGGAGCTAAGCATTGACGAATTTTTGGACTTTATCAAGGCGGATTTTAGCATTGGAAGTATTGTAAAATTAGCACTGAATCATCCTAAATTGGCAGTGCGACAGTTATTTACTATTGTCAAAGGCTCCAAATAGGATTATTCTATTCTAAAGAAATCAGACACTACTAGGTCATGGTATTCCAGCTGTGCCACATACACTCCAGGGCCGTATGACTTTGGAATTATCTGGTTAAAGTGGCCTACAGAATTATCCTTGAGATAAATCTCGTCTACTTTTTGCCCAGATTCATCAAAGATATCAACATAGACGTCTTCTGGGAAATCTACTGTTTTTGATAAAGCACCTGACAGGTATAGATTGCCATTATCCACATATGCATCCAGCACGCCTGCCTTTGAGCGCGTAGGCAGGTATCTCTCTATTAGTGACTGGAGTTCTTTAATTTTGGATTTTGCAGATGATGAATCCTTGTCATGCAAAGAATCCTTGATTCCAGATATGACAGGATCAAACTTTGCCTTGTTTGCAGAATAACCCGCACCTCCAAATGCCTTGATGAAATTTTGTAGATTTTCGTATTGTCTTGCCAGGTCCACGTTTTGCGTGTATTCCTTTGTTGGTGGTGGGGTCTTGGCAGTGGTGGTTGATTTTTCTGCAACATCCACTATTTGGGACGAGATTGCGTTTCTCCACTGTAATTTTACTACATACAGGCCAGGATCGGTTGGTGCAAACCATTGTGTGTAAAAGTCACCATCTTTGGTATCAGAAAACTTGAGTGTGCTGTGCTGGTTTCCTTTCATGTTGTATATGGTGACATAGAGGTTTTCTCGCTTGTCAAATAGGTCCTTGTCCACTGCGCCATTCATCACCCAGGTTTGCGGTTCTGGATTGTACGAAATATCAAACAGTATTTTTTTATCACCAGATTCTATTTGATCTGAGACGAAGCTGCGGATTTCTTTGAGTTGTTTTTCTACGTCCTCAAAGTTGCCAACATCCAGCTTTTGTGACAGATTATCTGTCATGTCGATGAATTTTTCAGAGTCAAAATCAGAATTATAAAATGTGGTGACAAAGTCGGTTAGCTCGTTAATTTTTTTGCGGTACTCTATTCTCTTTATTTCATCTAGGGAATAGCCGGATTCAGAGCCGTAAGGATCCTCTGAGTATTTGCCAGACACTTTTTTCCATTCTGCAAACAGATCACGAATTTGGGTGTCTGCAGCATCCAGGTCTTTTTGGACTACAAGGTTTCTTGCCTTGTCTAATCTAGTTTTGAGATTACTGGTAAAGTCAGTATAACCTGGAAGGAACTTGTTGTGTCGCTCACCCAGAGATACCAGGTTTTCCAGGGATTTTGCCCTCTGGAGAATCTCGGATGCGCGAATCTTGTACGTGTCCTTTGTGTACGAGTCTAGCTTTGCGCCAATAACTGATGATTGTGTGCTGTAATAGTTTAGCAAGACCTCGATTTTGTCGATTTTGTTTATTGTTGGGTTACCTTTTTCCAATTCTATTGCTGTGTTGATTACTTTTAGCGCGTTGTTTATGGTGTTGAGGCTTTCATAATCGGACTGGATTTCTGCTTTTGACTTTAGCTTTTCATATTCAAATTTCAAAGTAGACAAAGGACTACGCTTTTCCCTTAGATCTTTTATTGAACCATCATAGTCAGATACTATTTTTAGAATTTCATCTATCGTTTGTGCATTTTTTACATCATCTAGTAATTCCTGGAATGAATCAACAAGCTTTGGGTTGGCATTATTGTTTTTGGCAAAGCTGATTGTACTTGATATCCTAGATGATATTTCTATGACATTTTTCATGTCAGTGATTTCTTGCTGCAATTCTACAATATCTGCTGGCGCACTTGCACTGGATAACTGGCCAGTCAGTGAATCCAGTCTTGGCTTTATCAGCTTGGCCAATGCGGAATTTTGAGTATCGTCAGAAGAGACAAACTTGTCAACCTTGTCCAGGTTTCTCAAAAGCAATGCTGCATCATACAGCTTGTCGACTTTGGATTTTGCCTCTAGGAATTTTGCAAGTGTCTCTTTAGCTAATAGTGATTCTCGAAGTCCGCCCCATTCTGTTCTGACTAGTCTGGATAAATTGTCCTCTTTTTTGAGTGTAGTATCTAGCAGTCTTGCCTCGGTCAATAAATTCACCAGATCAGTTAGCTCATCAGTGTATACGGGACCTGTCCCTCGAGCAAAAATAAATCCAATTTCCTCTTTTACAGGCCGACTCATTATGGAATTGGACTTTGTCATTAGGTTTAGCAATAATTGGTTTAGCTCCTCATAGTTGAGCTGTTTTTGAGGTGCGGATTTTTGCGGGTCTGCATTTGTCAGAGAAACGTAAATGTCGCTTAGCTCCTTTACTGCGGATTTTGTATCAGATATACCCGCATAGAATGCTACGCCTGCGGTTTGCTTGTCTATTTTGTTTGCAGCTGTTACGTCTAGCTTTGATGCAGAAACTAGGGATTTTGTAGTGGACAGTGCCGTTTCTATTGCAGGCCTCATTTTTGCATCCAGATTCAATATGTCGGATTCATCGTGGTA
>JBJTCW010000012.1:0-16489 GCA_046092065.1 Candidatus Nitrosotenuis sp.
CACTTCTTATTAGGATTGCAGAAATTGTTTAATGTGGAACTAATCTAGCCCATACATGTTAGTAATAACTGGCAATCCAGGGGTTGGCAAGCACACAATTGCAAAAAAACTAGCAGAAAATACCAATATGCAGATTCTTGACCTCAACCAAATTGCCATTCAAAACAAGATCTTCAAAAAGAGCAACTCGGCACTAGATGTTGATGTGACAAAGCTGGCAAAAATTGTCAAAAAAATACTTCGGAAAAACAGCCTAGTCGTAGGACATTTGGCTCCATATGTTTTGGACAAAAAACAGGTTGACCATGTCATAATATTGCGAAAAAACCCATACAAATTGATTCCAATATACAAAAAAAGAAAATACTCTCAGAAAAAAACAATTGAAAACATCGGAAGCGAGATCCTTGGCATAACAGAATACGATTCCATTATTAAATTCGGTATGAAAAAGGACACGCAGATAAACACAACAAGCTTGACGCCAGCACAAACAGTCAACAAGATGAAGCTAATTCTAAAAAACAAATTCAAAGGAGACAAAGTAGACTGGTTAGATATAATCGCAAACAAGGGCGATCTTGCCAAGTTTTTCCCAAACAAGAAATGACCATATTTGAGATCCTCCAAACAGATCTGGCTGCAAGAATAGGAATACTGCAGACAAACCACGGAAAGGTGGAAACTCCGGCATTTGTTCCAGTGGTTCATCCAGTAAAACAAAGCGTTCCGACCTCCAAGTTAAAACAAATGGGTTTTGATTTGGTCATTACAAATGCATACATCACAATGAAGCGTTGGGGAGACGAAGCTGCAAGACGCGGCATACATGATATTATAAAATTCGACGGTAGTGTCATGACAGATTCTGGAGGATATCAGGTCCTAGAGTATGGCCAAGTTGATGTCACCCCAGAAAACATGGCAGAATTTGAGCAAAAAATAATGACTGACATTGCCATACCTCTGGACAAGCCCACAGGATATGGCCTGCCAAAGAAAAAGGCCAAAGATTACGTGGAACATACTTTACAAGTAACAAAGAAGACTTTAGACAACAAAAAAGACAATGGACAGATTTGGGTTGGCCCTATCCAAGGTGCAGAACATCTCGATCTGGTAAGAAAATCAACTAGTACACTTTTGAAACAAGGATATCAAATGCTTGCTTTTGGTAGTCCAGTAGAAGTAATGGAATCATACGAATATGGATTGCTTGCAAAAATCATTTTAGAAGCAAAAAAACTAATTCCAAATTCAATACCAATTCATCTTTTTGGTGCAGGTCATCCATTGACAATACCAATTGCAATAGCACTTGGCTACGACACATTTGATTCTGCATCATACATGCTTTACGCAAAACATGACAGATACATTTCTGACGATAGAACTAACCACCTTACCGAGATGCAGTATTTTGCATGTAATTGCGAAGTATGCACAAAATACACACCAAAATCACTCTCAGAGCTGCCTCACGAAGAGAGAATTCCACAAATCGCCCTGCACAATCTTTATGCGATAAAGGCCGAAGTCGACAGAACAAAGGAGGCAATCCATGAGGGACGCCTCTGGGAATACATAGTCAAAAAGATAAAGGCACACCCAAAACTATACGAAACTTTGGAGGTTTTTACGGCAAATTCCGAGTTTTTGGCAAAAACTACGCCAAAATTCAAGGACAAGGCCATATTTTTGTACACCCCAGAGGACCAGTTCAGACCAGAAATCATATCGTACCACAAAACAGTTCGAAATTTCAAGACAGACAAAAAGGAACTAGTAATACTACGAGACACTACAGACAAGCCATTCTATCTTTCAGGTGATTACAACAAAATTAGAAAAAAATACAACTCCGACAAGGTCCAGTTCTGCCAATACAACCCATATCTAGGGCTAATACCGCTAGAGATTTCTGACTTGTATCCAGCAGCTCACTATGTATCATCAAGAACAAATGCAAAACCAGAAGAGTTTGTAGAATTTGCAAAAACCTGGAAGATGTTTTTCCAAAACAACAAGTTTAGCGCAGTTCACTTGGAAAAGACAGAATTCCTAAAACAATACAAAATACCAAAATCAGCTAAGACTAGACAAATAAAAAAGTAAAAAGAAAAGATTCGCGGTCTAAAGACCTGCGTCTTCTGCCCAGCCTTTAATGAATACACCGTTCTTGTGAAGAGGAACTGGTTGACCAGCTGTGTAGTTCATTGGTCTCATCCAAAAGATGGATTTTGTTGGACAAACTCCAATGCATGCTCCATCGGAGATGCATCTTTCTGGATAAAAGACAAATGCTTTACCTCTCTTCCAGCCTTCTACAGGCTTTACACGGAGTACGTCTGGGCCAAGAGATGTACAGATTTCTACGCATAGTGCGCAGCCAATACATCTTTGTTCGTCAACGTCTGGAAGTATTGCTATTGGCATTTATGTCACTTATTTTGATCATTTCCTAGTAACTATTTAAACCATGATTGGATTATTCAACAGCGTTATAGTTTTTGATCGGATCTAAATTGATCGAGATCAGATCCACAAGAAACTTACAAAATATAAAAAAGGTATACAGATGGTTTTTACTTTCGCATTGCATCGATTTGGCCGCTTGTTACCCAATCCAGCAATTCTGCTGCAGAAGGATTCAAGTCAGCTCTTTTGTCCATCAGATTTTTTACCCAAACCCAATTAAGTTGGTTTAACAGTGGTTTGTTTCCTTCATCGCCTGCGCGAACTTTGTTGCGTAGGTCTGCAGGAATTGAACTCCACCATTGGTCAAAAGTTCTACCCATGCAAGGGGATCTTAGGTTTGACTAATTAAAGCTTGTGGAGATTACATTATTGGCGCAACGATCGAGCGATCTTGTGACAACCTTTTAACATAGACCTAAAACCATTCCAAATCTCTTGAAAGTAAAAGTTTTGGGTGCAGGCCTTGAAGTCGGCAGGTCTGGTTTTTTGGTCAACTGCGAAGACACCAATTATCTTTTAGATTATGGAGTAAACTTGGGTAAAAATCTCCAAGCACCAATGCATGTTATGCCAAAAGAAGTGGATTCTATTATTGTAACTCATGCACATTTGGACCACTCTGGCTATGTGCCATTGATGTACGTCAGCGGTACGTGTCCAGTTTATGCAACACCACCAACATTTGATCTGAGCAGGCTCCTAATCGAAGACATGTTAAGGCTAGAGAAGGAAAGCCATCCATTCGGCCTTCCAGAGGTAAACAAGATGTATTCCCATGCAAAGAGAATAGGATTCAAAGAAAAAATTACACGTGGAGGATCATCATTTGAGCTTAGAGATTCAGGGCATGTCGTGGGTGGTGGAACTGTACTGGTTGAATCTGAGGGTAAAAAGCTGTTCTACACAGGAGACATTAATGTAAATGGTTCCAGAATGCTACGCGAGGCGGACTTGGACATTGGAGAAATTGATATGCTGATCACAGAAAGCACCTATTCACAGACCACACAGATGCCAAGAAAGGAATCCGAGGAGAAATTCATCGAATTTGCAAACGAAATACTAGATCAGAAAGGAACACTGTTTGTTCCAGCGTTTTCAGTAGAACGTTCACAGGAAATAGCGTGCATTCTCAAAAACGCCAAGTTCAAACACAAAATAATCATGGACGGAATGGCATTATCAGTAAATGAAGTCTTGTTGAGATACCCAGAATATTTGCGTGATTATGAAGTATTTGTCGACGCCATAGAAAATACAGTTTGGGTCAGAACACATTCTGAGAGAAAACGTGAGCTTTCAGAGCCATGTGTCGTGATATCTCCTGCAGGAATGCTAGTGGGAGGAAACGCAGTATTTTATTTGCAGGAACTTGCACTGAATAAGAAAAACGGAATTGCTCTTGTTTCTTATCAGGGAGAAGGTACTCCAGGTAGAAGATTATTGGATTCTGGCAAGATTTCAGTCCAAGGAAAAGAGAGAAAAGCAGAAGCGCAGGTACGACAGTTCGAATTTTCAGGCCATTCAGACAGAAACGGATTATTCGATTTGATCAAAAAAATCAAAGGCAATCCAAAGGTTTTGACCATACATGGAGACGGAGATTCATGCATAAAGTTCGCCCAAGAAATCAATGAACAGTTTGGATTTGATGCGCATGCGCCAAAGATGGGCGACATCATTTCAGTATAATGCAAATCAATCTAGATCACACCATAAACAGCGGCCAAGTATTTTTGTGGGAAAAATTTGATACTTCGTGGTACGGTGTGAATGGTTTTGATGTATTGTCAGTGAATCAAGATGAGCCTGAAATCATACGATCGTATCAAAAACAAGACTATGACTTATTTCGAGAAGACGACAATTTTACCAAGATAATCAAAACAATATCCAAAGATGTGACGATTAAAAACGCAACAAAAAAATTCCCAGGACTCAGACTGATGCGGCAAGATCCATTCCAATGTTACATTTCATTTATTGTCTCATCAAACTCTAGCATACAGAACATCAAGCGGACTCTGCAAAAAATCTCAAAAAAGTTTGGCAAAAAAATCAAATTTGATGATAAAGAATTCCATCTTTTTCCAGAACCAAAAAGGTTGGCTAATGCGACAAAATCTGAATTGTCGTCATGTGGTCTTGGATATAGAGCAGAATTTGTAAAAAAAGCAGCAGAGCAAGTCATTAGCAATAAAATCGATTTCGATCATCTCAAGAAAACCGATTACAACACGGCAAAAAAGTCTCTTCTGAGCGTATTTGGCATAGGAAACAAAGTGGCAGATTGTATAATGTTGTTTTCATTAGAAAAATTAGAGGCGTTTCCACTAGACAGATGGATAATCAGAAGTCTTCAAGAGTATTACCCAGAAAGATTTTCATTTGAAGGAAAAACTCTAACCGATAAAAAATACCAGACAGTACATGATTTGGCAGTACAATATTTTGGCCCATATGCCGGATACTCTCAACAATTTCTTTTCAAGATAATTAGAGAAACAAATCAGAAAAAATGGCTGTAAAAACCCTTAAAATGCCAGCTCCTTTTGAGGTTCTTGGGCCGGTAGCTCAGCATGGATAGAGTGCTGGACTTCTAATCCAGTGGTCAAGGGATCGAAGCCCTTCTGGCCCGCCACCTAAAAAATTATTTATCTACAAAGTTAGCTTTTAATCATGAAAGATATTGAAATTGTTCTGCAAGACAAGAACATCAAGCCAAATACCGACATCGTTGGCACGATCAAGGTAAATTATTCCGGAAAATACGACAGCATTGTAATAAACACGCAGATTCTAGGTTCCAATGAATTAATGCTTTTTACTTCGTATAATGGTAAAAAAATATCACAGCGAAGCTCACGTCTTTTTATCAGCAAAGACACCATGCCGCAAAATAAAGCAGACTTTACTGCAATGATCACGTTTGAGCCCACACAAAAACACGACATCAAGTTTCGTGCTTCAATAATAGAACAACATAAAGAAGTAGAAAATGACGTTGTTTTTGCTAGTTTTTTCTAGAATCTCTGTTTTGTGACTTCTAGACTGCCTTTCATCCACGGATGTGGCTGGCAATGATATGATAACTTGGCATCCTCTGTGAACAGGAATTCATAGGTAGCGCCAGGTTTGACAACTCCAGGTGAGCCAAAGTCTCCAGAATAGCTATCTTCGTATTCCTTATCAGGGGTTACTGTATGCGCAGTTTCATCTTTGTTAATCCAAATCACTTTGTTATCAATTCCTAGTTGGATTGGAACAAGTTTTGGCACAAAGTTGTCCTTTTGTTCAGGACTTGACGAGCCAAGAATCATCTCAATGCTTGTTGCCTGGACTGGCTCTAGGATCTCTTTTGAGACCTTTGGTTTTGCTGTCTGTTCTGGAAGATAGTACAATTGATAGTAACCAATTCCAATAGACACACCTACGATAATTGCAATTAATCCAATTCCGTATGCATGATTAGATGTTGGTTTTTCGCTCAACGATTTTGCTGGCCGGTAAAAGTCTTATAAAGTTTGTTTAGTGCGATTTCTTTTTTGGTAGTTCTTTTGGGTTTTCAGTCGCATGTTCCAGTTCTGGTGTTGGTGGCGGTGGTGGAGGTCTTTTTGCTTCACTTAGTGCGTATCTATACACATGGAACATTCCCGCAAACACCATCAAGATCAAACCAGTAAAGAATAGCGATAGATTGTTCAATCCGGTGATGGCCGCATTATATGCAGCAATGTTCAAGTAAACTTGGAATGCCAACAGTCCAACAATAACCCAGTTTATCCATTTTTGTGATAGATTGACTTCGGCCACCTTCTTCGGTCCCTTGTCCTTGTTTAGCTTGGCCTTTCTTTCGGCTTCTTGTGCCATTTTTATCATCATGTAGCTAAAGCCAAATCCTAGAGGTACAAGTAGAATCATTACCAAATAGAAGAATATTGGATCAATGACCAGTCTTTGTACCAACGGTATTGTTGTATCAGATGGGATGTAGAATCCCCAGTATGTGGTAACCATGATTTGTGCAATTCCTGTAATTCCAAAGGCAGTGATTAGTGGTCTATCCTTCCAAGAGAATTTCTTGTATCTATCCATGAACGGTATTAACAATAATGACCCAATGAATAGTCCGGGCCAAAGTACGCCAGTTACAAACTTGTCATATTGAGTCCTAAGGAATGCATACAGTCCTGTCAAGTACCATTCAGGCACTGTAATGCCAGGCGGTACTGTGGGTTCGAACTTGAATCCAAGATCAATTGGGAATACTCCACCAGTGATCAGAATTGCACCTCCAATTGCCATAACCATCGGTACATCAAAGACCAAGAATCTGGGGAAGTGAACTGCCATCAAGCCGAGCATCACCAATGGTAAAAGAAATACATGTTGAGCGTAGAATCTCAGTACAAAGTCCGTAAATCCAGAGCCAAACATTGCATCACGAATCGTAGGCCCAGCTATAGGTATAGAGTTGGTAAGTGATGCCGCAATACTGATTGCAAGTTCTGCTCTTTCACTAAACAAAATATCATAACCAGTAAATGCCTCAAGTATAGTTACTGTACCTAAGATAATACCAGTAACCCAGAGAATCTCGTTTCTAATTTTGTATCTGCCGCTAAAGTATTGATAATACATGTGTAAAATTGCCAAGAGGACCATTGCGTTGGAGCCATGATAGTGAATATTTCTAATATGGAAACCAAATGGCACCACATTGTTGATTTTTGCCACACTGTCCCATGCTCTATCAAGTATTGGGAAATAATAAAACATCAAAAGTGCGCCAGATACTCCAAGAATCACAAATACGATAAATGTGAGCATGCCCAAGAATCCAAACGGACTTACAAATCTAGCCGGGAATGAAAACTTGATTCCAGTGAATATGGTTCTCTCAAGCCCGTCCCATATCCAATATAGGAAGGAGACCAGTCCTGTACGTCTACTTAACGAAACGGCCATATCCTACTACTCCATTGTCGTTTGGTGAAAACTTTGCTGGTAAAATCCACAAATCTCCGTTGTTGTCGGCCTCCAAATCTAGTTTTGCAAGTGTGTTAGATGGAGACGCCTGTAGTGATGCCGGACCTGCAAACGCCGTACCAGTCAGAGGATTGTACATGCTTCCGTGACACGGGCATTCACCTCTTTTACGGCCTTCTTGTGGCCAGTATTTCCAAAGACACCATAAATGCAAACAAACCATGCTGTATACTCTAAACGCAGTAGCATCTTTTGCTCCACCTCCAAGTTCATCCGGGAGCCGGATAAACTGCCATTTTCTAAAAGACTCATTATCAAGAACTTTGTCTCCAGTTGACGGATAAGTAACAACTTCTGCATGATTTGCAGGAAAAGTGTTAACATTTGCCTGTCCGCCATCAGGTAGAATGACTGGTACTTTTTCTATTTTTGCACTGTCTGGGTTTGGCATGAATTTGCCCCATGGGACAAATGGCGCAAATGTGAGTGCAGTTCCAGCAGCACCCATTAATTTAAGAAAATCTCGTCGCGATAGCGTAGACGGTTTGATACTATCCCCTTGCGACATTCAAAGCTGCTTTTCGAAACTTTTCTTATAAACCTTGTTTCAGTATTTTTGCGATTTTTGAGACTTATTTCCAAGTATTATGAATATTGTAATTCCGATCGCAAAAATTCCAGCAATTATCACCAATATGAAATTGTAATCTAGTTTCATAGTAGATTTTGGAGCAATTACATTTTTGTCAAACATGTGAGATGTGTTTTTTTCATTTTTGTTTGCCTTGTCTATTTCAGGTAGAGTTTTACGCATATCATCAGGATGCATGATAATAGAATTGCTCTTTGCTTGGTTGGACATAGTTACATTTGGAGATAACTCTGACGCCTGATCAATGCTTTCATCTATTGTATCCATATTCTGTTCAGAATCTGCAGAAAGTGACGAGAATCTGGCCGTTACTGAAAATGGTTCTGTAACAGATTTACCACCAAACAGTGTAGAGTGCAAAAGCAAAGCATATGTCCCAGTTTGGTTTATTGGTGCATATAACAAACTAGATGTTGCATCTTTGTTTTTTACTGGATAGAACCCACCTCCTTCACTAAATGGAGTAGCTCCAAGCCAATCAGATGTAGGCCAATCAAGCAGTTGACCAAATGCACCAGGTGGCACATTAGTCTGAATTATTCTTCCCTGAGGATCAACCATAAAGGCAGAAAAATTTGTGTCTTGATCCTTCCATGAGATGTCAATTGCTGCAGTATCAATGGAAGGATCTTTAATATCAAAATAATATTGCCTCCAATCCCCAGCGTTGTATCTGTTTGTCATATCAAAAGCACCTTTTACATATCCATTTCCGTACAGTGCATCAGAATTTTGTTCTCCTTGAATAACAATTAGCTTGTCTTTTGTTATCTCCGATACAACAGCAAATGAAACTGGGGCATTTACTGTGTGATTACTTCCAATAAACTGCACAAATCCCTGATACAGTCCAGGCTTTGCATCTGTTGGAACCGTAATTGTTGCAGATACTTTTTCGTTGTGATGTGGAGGAATTGTTATACTGTCACTATCGAACCAAACATCTTTCCAATTTTGCTTTTTGTAGTAACTAGTAGTTATAACATAATTCATCTCTGTTGAATTTTTCTTTAGATCTCCAAGCCAGTAAGAGTATCTTGTAGGTACAGGATACACTCCTATCAACGGAACATGTTCAAATTTAGAAGCAGGATTTGATACACGTAACTCTTCAACTGTTCCCCAAGTGCCACCGCGATTTACCAGTGATAACTCGTCGCTCGATACAGAGTCATCCTTGTTTTTGTCGTTCCAGTCATAAAGATATAGTGAAGCAATTTTTGTATCTGCCGCATACATCTTTTCGGTTTTATTCATAAAATCAGGAAAACCAAAATTCAGGTTTGCTATCAAGAGTTCTGCATCTTTTGGTATTTGAGAATCAGATTTGTTATAATATGATATCAGCGATACATGTTTTCCAATGTCAGCTAATTTGACATAATCTGGCCTGAACACATTTGTCTTGTTGTATAACGAGTCCTTGAGTCGCAATTTTGTAGTAGAATTTGTTTCAAATTTTGAAACCAAGTCGATCTTTTGAGATGCAATACGTATTGTAATTGGGGAATCGCTTGGATTTTCTATTGTAAATGTAGTCGAGCTCTTTTGTCCAGTAGATAGTTGTCCTGCAAACCAGCTGGTTTGAGGATATGCTTTCTCTGGTAGCTTGAATATGTTGAATCCTAAAAGCGTCGAGTTTAGATACAACATTGGCGGATCTAGTATTTTTTTTATGTTTTTGTATGTAGAATTGTTATGCACTACAAAGACTCTGCCGTCACCATTAACAAATTGGGCTGCCTTGTACGAATTGACCAAACCTGATCCTTGTACAAACGGGTCGTTTTGCGTGTCAGTTGCAGTAGATATTAGAATATTTTTTATTGTAAACGAATCATAGTCTTGGTTTTTGTCCTTGAGGCCTTCCATTAAAATTGCTGCAGAGCCTGCAGTGAGAGGCGCTGCCATGCTTGTTCCACCAAACATTGAAAATGATTCTTGCTTGGAATCTTTTTTTGCCTTTAACATATTGCTTGGAACAAATCCATATGCCCCAGTATCCAAAAGATCCGGCTTTGGATCACCTATGATACTTGGTCCTCTGCTTGAAAAGTCAACTAGATCGTTTGCATTGTTTGTAGTATTGCCAAATCTTGGCTGGCCCTTGAATGCGCCAGACCCCACATAGACGTTATTTGTAGTGGCACCAACGGTAATTCCAAATGAAGCTGCATTTGGCAATCCCATAGTACCATAACCATGTCCGGCATTTCCTGCACTAGAAATTATTGTTATTCCAGGATATGTAGGATCAATGGATTGCGGTGTGGAAAGAACATTCACCACTAGTGACAAGACGTCAGAGCCAGGAGCTGTCTTTAGTGATGGAAAGTTGGAGATGCCCCAGCTGTTAGATATGATGTCTGCTTTTGGTTTTCCGGAGAATTGCCAAGTATTGTTTTTGTTATCAATGCCTGCAGCCCACAACCAACCATACAGAGTATCTCCAAACCAAAGCGCCTTTATTGGTATGATTTTTGCATTTGGTGCAGAGCCAGGTAGTGTGTATTTTTTTGTATTGTTGTAAATGTCGTATTGTTCTTTTCCCTTTGATGCAATAGATGCTGCTGCTCCTGTTCCATGTCCGACAAAATCACTCATCACTCCAAAGAAATTGCCATTTTTATCCAAAGAAGGAAGAATGGTTCCATTTGTTGCCTTGAGGAATTTGTCAACTGATGATTTTTTGTGAGAAATAACACCGTACACATCAATTACTTGGGCGCCAATCGTTCCTGCACTATAATCCAGATTGCCATCTTTGTTGGAATCATATACCAAGTATTCTTTTCCGGATCCAAGTTCGATTGGAATTTCATCAGTAAAGTCAAAGTCAAAGTTTGGTTTTTGTCCCTTTGGCAGATCAAATTTCGTATAGTCCTGCCATGATGTGCTGAGATCAGGAATTATTGTATCATATATGCCGGAAATCTTGGAGTCAACTACTAGAACTGGGACAGACTGTACGCTTGTAAATGGCCCTTGTGTTGTTCCTTGGTAGATCATGCCAAAGTGATACACTCCACTTTGGGATTTGACATAATCTCGATTGGATTTACCTATTTTGTAATCATCTATTACAGTACCATTGAATGTAGGGGTTTGGCCACTAGACGGGTAAAACGAATTGTAAATCAGAACAGGAGTTCCCTTTCCCTTTTGTTTTAGGTTCAAAAATACCCCATCTTTTGTCAGATAGACATTTGATGTGACATTTGTGGGTAGAGATTTGTTGATTTTTACGATTTCAGATTTTGTTATGTTTGATACAATTCCATATTTGTCGATGTTTGCAGCAAACGTTGCGTTGGTTATGACTAGTCCTTGTCCGTCGGCATCAAGCATTATTGGATTATTGTCATCATCTCGAGCCAATGAATCCTTGATGTCAGGATTTGAAAAATCTACGCCGGTATCAACTATGGCAATTTTGATTCCCTTGCCAGTGTAATTGTATTTCAGATGTGCAAGCTCTGATCCAGTAGACTTTCTGATTTGATCCATTTCGGAGAAAACTTTGGGATCTGCATCATGAAATTCTAATGGAAAATCTGGAATTACATAGTATCCTTTTGTGTTAAAAAAATTAACTGATTGTTCTGGTGCAGTAACAATTGAGAAAAAACCATTATTTGTGTTAATATTGGAAATTGTTTCTAATCCAGCAATATTATTAATTTGTCCATGTCCAAAAACTAGATAGCGTTGTAGTTTGTGATTTTGTAATTCCTCTTGTGATACTGTAACTAGATCAGAAAAACGATTTTTGTCTAATTGAGAGATAGTTTGTTTGTCAGGATCAAATCCGTAAACCGTAAATGTAGAAAACATCAAGATTGTCGATAGTAATATCGAAACTGTCTTGATATTTCTCATAGAATCGCTATCTTCTTCGGGCAAGAATGACTATCTGCAACGCCACAATTATTGCAATTGATGCAACTATTGGGAACAGCAAGGAGTTTAGCTGGACTGTTGCCTCTTTCATTGTATCAACAGATGATGAAATTGAGGTAACACTGTTATCGATATTTTGGCTTGCAGAATTCAGAGAAGAGCCAAATCCCTCGATTTCGGACTTTAGGTTGTCCAGTTCTGATGACGTATCCTTGAGTCCAGAATTCAACTCTATGATTTGTTTTGCAATTCCACCAATGTCTTGTTTTAGAACTACAGTAGCTGCAGAGCCATGAGATATCGTACCCTGTGAGAAGGCAACTACATGAAAGACATGCGTTCCTTCTTGGATTGGCGTAAATTCTGCAAAGTACAGTCCTTGGTGTAATGTCTTAAATGAATTTGAAAGATTGACTACTTGTCCATCAGGCAAGTGAACGTGTGATGTGCCAAGTAGTTTTTCCGGATTACCGCCAACCAGCATTCCATCACTTGTGACTTGGGTGAAGATTTTAAGAGGTTGATCAATTGCTGCAGTTTCTGGAACAAAGACCATCGTAGTTATTGTACGCGATATTGGGATTTTTTCTACTTCGTCTGTTGGAGAAAATTTAATTTCAATTTTTTTGGAAAGACCATTTTGTTGCGTGCTTATTGCCTCTACAACATATGTTCCATATGGGATAGTAGTAGATGCTTGCGGCCAGACAAATAGATCTGCTTGAAACTTGCCATCCTTGTCCGCAGTTACTTGTGTAAATGTGATAACGTTTTCATCGGGGCCAGTAAATCTCAGTATAACATCTTCTGATGAAAGCGCTTTGCCATACACAATGAGGGGTTTATCAGGAGAATACACTTGGCTGTCAGTGAAAAAGTCTAGTTGTTCAGCAAATACAAGATTTACACCAATTAATACAGAGAAAAGAACAGCAAGAAACAGTTTCATTTGTTTTTAATGATAGTAATCTGCTAGATATTGCTTGTGATAGTATCCACTAGGGTGTTTGACAAAAAAAAGAAAAAAGGGATAGTATTATTTGTCTTAGCTGACAGTTATGTCTACTGATACAGGTGGGCTCAACGCTGTTGGGTTGTCAACACTTTCCCAGACAAACACTGTTGCAGTGTATGTTCCAGGTGCTGTTGCAATCCAAGACAATGCTGGGCTGAATGATTGACCTGATGATAGTGAACCTGTAATCCATGCTAGGGAGACTGTAACGCCGTTTTCATCCTGGACCTGTACCAAGTATGCAAATGGTTGCTCTCTGTCCTGACCGTTCGTCAAGTCGGCTGTGATTTGTACCTGTTGGTCTACGGACACATTATCTAATGTGTTGCCGAAGGCATCAACAACTCTTGCGTTAGAAGCTGGTGCTCTCTCAAGAGGTGGTACTACAGTACCGATGAACGAAGTGCCAGTAATATCGAGCTCATCTGCTGTTGTGTATGGGTCAGGTAGTGTTCTGTCCTTGTATTCTGCAGTGACGGTGTCACCTTCTGCGACTCTGAGTCTGTGACCGGATGAATCGTCGGTAGTTGTGAAGAACACAGTACCTTCGAAGATTCCAGTTGCCTCATTAGTCTCAGTTACAGTCAAGTCAATTCCACCTGCGTCCGAATCTGACCAGGCGTCGACAATGAAGTTGTCGACTGCTTCTGGGTTCAAGTTCATATCTGGATCAATTACTCTTACTACGCCAGTACCACTTGCTGGATAGCTAGCTTCAAGCCAAGAGACTTCGCCTATATTCCATCTAATCAATGCAGATCCTACAACAGTTTCATCCTCTGAGAATTCATAGGATACTGTTAGACCGTCATCGTTATCGGCTTTTAGGTAACCATCTGTTGGACCGCTACCGGTGTTTTGCAGGGATGTTCCTACTGTTGGAGCATCATTGGTACCGTCACCATCAACGTCTTTAGCGAATCCTACTAGGATTACTTCGCCGGTGAAGATGCCAGTATCAGTGCCTGTTTCAGTCAATCGGTAGTTGTTTATCTTGTTGCCTCTTGTTGCGACCTTTAATGGATCAGATGTCTGACCAATTTGGTCAACCAAGTTGCTATCAAAGTTGTGATCTGGTGCCACTACGGTAATGTACACTTTGTCAGTCCAGGAGTAGACTTTTTGGTCTAATTCGACGGTTGCGCCGAAGTTAGATGTGAAGATGGTCAAGTTAATGTCCTCATCTTCATCGCCTACGTAATCAGAACCTGATGGACCCCAGTCGGTGTATTCTAATACGATCTCTTCGCCTCTTTCCAGTCTATCACCCTTTAGTGTCTGTGGGATCTCGATAACAGTCTGGAATATACCAGTGCTGTCACCTGTTTCTCTCAGATCGGATGGTTCTGGGTCGAATGCGGATGCAATACCAGAAGGCGATGAATCGCCTTCAGTATCTGTGCCGCTCTGGCCACCCATGGTGACTGTAGCTGCATCTGAATCCCATTCAATGAGGTCTAAGTCGTATGTTTCTGCCAAGTCGTTATCAAGGTCAAAGTCTGGCTCGATTAGAGTCAAGATCATGTCTGAACCAATGATATAGACTGATTTGTCAGATTGTAATGCACCGTTTCTTAGGTCAAAGGTTGCTGAGTCTGTAACTGTGTTTACTCTACCTGAAGCATCTGCTGGGTCTGTGTATTCCACAGTGATAATATCACCTTGTAAGATGCAATAGCTACTACCACTTGTGTGTGCAGTATCGAATCTATTTGTCTCCGTTGAGGTTGTTGAACCTGGAGTTGTCAAGGAATCCCAGCTGTTTGTAGTTGGACAAAGTGTGTCTGCTGGACCATCTGTATACTCGATTGGTAGGTCAAACTCAAAGATTCCACTTGAAGGTGTTGTCTCTGTGATTGGGCCTATTTCTCTAATCGAAGAATAGTCAGTGTTATCTCCACCAACATCAATAACGCCGTTCTTTACGACATCGCTTCCTGCGTATGCAAGAATTGTCTTGGTGTTACCTCTAGAAATGGTTACCTTTACAGGACCATGGCTAGCTGATGTTGTGTTTTCTGCGATAGTATCTTCACCACTTGCTGCTGTATCAAAGTCTGGATCGTTCACTTGTATGTGAGCGGTCAAGATTCCGTCCGTTAGTGCTTCATCGGTATCGATTTCATCACTATCGGTGGCTGTGATTGCAGTCAGGTGTAGTGGGAATATTGATCTAACGTTTGGTGTGGTAGATGTAGATTGTGTAGCAAAGTCGTCGAGTCCGCCGAATGGTACTGGATACACTGTTCTGTCAAGGCTGACTGAACCTGTGTTTGCTCTAATACCTGCGCCGTCTCCGACTTCGACAATCTGTCCAGAAGCGTCTCTAAAGTCGACATAGTTAACTTCCATGTCTAGGCCTTGTGTGTTAACAGGACTGGATTGTACTCCAGATGAAGTTTTACACACCTTGCCTGGCACGATAAAGTTACCCACGAATATACCGCTTGCTGATCCAGTTTCAACTAGAGTGAAACCAGATGCGAACAAACCTTGATCGATTCCCTGGGATGCCAATGATGTTGATGCTGATCCATCAGAACAAGCATTATTGGTATCTGTCCAGCGTGCATCGTCAAATGTAATATCCAATAGTCTACCTAGAGCGTCACCGCTTGTCAATGTTGGAAGATTAGTTGAACCAACTGTATCGGCTGCAACATCGGCTACGCCGCTTGCAGTACCGTTTACGGTTGTGTAGATATCGACTAGGCCGACATCGGTGTTCAAATCTTGGTCTTCTAACGTAACTACAACTGTGTCTGCTTTCTTGTAGGTTGGCTGGTTAAATGATACGACACCTGAGTGAGTTGGAGCGGCTTGTTGATCTGAGACTTGTGTTGTACTGCCATCTGCGCCAAGGTCATTATAGTTGACTCTTGGTGATTCCTCATCATCTAGGTCTTGGTGCACAACAAATACTGGAGAGTCGGATATAGTATCCAATCCAGTGTATGTTGATGAATCAAGGATGTTGAGTTGATTGAGCATGATATACTCTAGTGTACCCTCAAAGATTGAGGTGTTGTCACCAGATTCTTCAGCTTCAATTCTGTAAATAGCATTGTTAACACGGTCTGATTTCACGACGCCGTCGTTCTTGTAACCAAATGAGAACAAGTCAACTACGATTGGTGCGGTTGATGTTGAGTTAACTCTTGTAAAGTTAATCAAGTAACCGATCTTTGTAGTTGCATCAGTTGCACCACCAGAGATTCCTTCGCCGGTTGTACCACCAAATATGTTGCTATATGCTTGTCCAACAATGCCAGTACTGTTGAGCAATGTCAACGATTGTGCCGCTACATTATTAGCAATCGGAATTAACTTTACGTTAACACCAAGGTTTGCATTAGCAGAAATTTCTGCCTCTGCGCCGCTTGCTCCAGATTGTCTAGTAATGATTGTTGTTGTAGTGTTTACCAAGTAAACACTTGCATTTTGCAATTTAGTGG
>JBJTCW010000013.1:0-21193 GCA_046092065.1 Candidatus Nitrosotenuis sp.
GAATGCAGCAGGATTCTGGGCAGATGGAAAAACAACTGATGCGGACTTTGTAAACGGAATTCAATATCTGATAAAATCTGGAATAATCAAAGTATAATCCGGATTTACATTTTTATGCAATGATTCACTGAAGCAAACATGATTCCACTGAGGGACGAGAATCCAAAACCAGCTGGCTATAAACCAAAAATGACTCTTGCCCTCATTGCGGCAAACGTAATTGTGTTTTTCTTTGAAGTTGCTACAACCGGACAGTTCTTTGAATTTGAAAACCAAAGGGCACAGGATCTGTTCTTTAACTGGGGAACTGTTCCTGCATGCATTGCTGGAGAACGAGCGTTTGTTTTCAACAACCTAGAGTTCTCCTGCCCACCAGAATCAATGATCACATTACTCAGCTCAACATTTCTTCATGGTGGATTGTTGCATCTTGGTGGTAACATGTTGTTTTTGTGGATCTTTGGCGACAATATTGAGTTAAAATTTGGACGACTAAAATTCCTTGGAATTTATCTACTCTGGGGAATCGTTGCAGGACTAGCTCATGTGTTTGGCGATCTGAACAGCCCGGTTCCAGCAGTGGGCGCATCTGGTGCAATCTCTGGAGTGCTTGGAGCATATTTGGTAATGTTTCCGCGAGCCAGAATTACCACGTTCATGACACTTGGGTTCTTTATGCGCATGATGCACATTCCTGCCAAGTATTTTCTGCCGTACTGGCTTGTCATTCAAAATCTATTGCCTATGTTCATTGGAGGATTTGGGTTTGGTTCTGGTGGAGTTGCATATTTGGCCCACATTGGCGGTTTTGCAATCGGACTTGCAACTGGATATGCCTACAAGAAAATGCGTAACGATGAATTCTCATACGGAACAAGGAACAGCTCCAAGTATGGCTGGAATGGCGGCGTCTAGTATAAATTCAAGACAGCAAAAAATTTCTTCATGCCAATAATCACAGTCTCAATGTATCCTGGCAGAACCACGCAACAAAAAGAGGAATTCGCAAAGGCAGTAACAAAAACTGCAGTTGAAATTCTAAAAACAAAAGAATCTCACGTTATTGTGGTCTTTGAGGACAATCCAAAAGAAAACTGGTACCTTGCAGGCAGCCCCCTGTAAGTCTCCCTAGTCTTTTTATCTTAATAATATAGTACAAAATCCATGAAGATAGCTGTAGTCCAGTTCAAGGCGCATACTGAGAAGAAAAAAAATCTAGAAAAAATTCTAAATTATATTGAGACTGCTGCAAAAAAAGGAGCAGAACTTTGTGCATTTCCAGAATTTATGATGTTTTATACTAATTCGGATCAGAACGCAAGACAGCTTGCAGAACAAGCAGAAACAATCAACGATAATTTTGTAAAACAAATTTCCAAGGCAGCAAAGAAAAACAAAATCCAAATTGTAGGCACAATATATGAAAAAAGCAAGAAAAAAGACCGTGTTTATGATACTGCATTTATTGTATCTAAATCTGGCAAAATAATCTCTACATACAGAAAAATCCATCTGTATGATGCATTGGGATTCAAGGAATCTACAAAGCTAGAGCCAGGACACAAAATCACACCGCCAACAAAGACAACGCTTGGCAAGCTTGGAATGCTGATATGCTATGATTTGCGATTCCCAGAAATGTCAAGAATTTTGGCCTCATCTGGATCTGAAATTCTTGTGGTACCTTCTGCATGGGTACAGGGCCCAAACAAAGAAGAGCACTGGCTTGCATTAAACAAAACACGCGCAATTGAAAATGGATGTTATGTTGTGGCTCCGGGACACTTGGGAAATATCTACTGTGGAAGAAGCTTAGTAGTGGATCCATACGGCAAAATTATTCTAGACATGAAACATAAATCCGGAATCGGATATGCAAATATCTCATTGGACCTAGTCAAAAAAACACGATTGTCATTGCCATTATTAAAAAACAGAAGAACTGACATTTACTCTGATCTTAGTCTTTAGGCTTTTTTGTTGGACAATGATAATTGGCACACTGCTTGAGCCATTTTTGCTTTCTAGAGTATCGGTATAGTATCATGGGCCACTGGCACTCTGGACATGCTGATTTTGTAGCATAGATCATTGCCTTCTGTAACATTGGTGATGAAGCCTTGCAACCGTTATAGTAGTTGGAGCAACCCATGAATCGTTTCTTGGTTTTTCTTGATCTAATCACCATAAGTTTGCCTATTTTGCAGCTTGGGCATGGCACCAGTCCATTTTTTGGCTCGTTTGATCCCAAAATTATGTACTTTTTCTTGCTTGCAGACCAGGACAGGAAGGAATTTGCGTCATAGTACTGACGCATCTCTGTTTGGAGCTTTTCTATCTTGTTTTTTGTGACTCTGATCTTGCCAAGTTTTTTGGGTTTGAAAGCAAGGGTCAGCTTTTGTTTTAGCAACAATATGATATTTCGTGAAGAATTTTTATATGGACTTGGTCGAAAACTGTCGTGGAAAAGGTCTGCGTTCTTGGCGCTGGTAGCACCAAATATGGAAAATTAGAAGACAGCATTACCGATATCACAATTCAGGCATCAGTTGGTGCCATAGAAAGCGCAGGAATCGATCCAAAAGAGATCCAAGCAGGCTACATCTCCAATGTTTTTGGCGTTGCAGACAAGCAAGTCCACTTGGGCCCAGTCATAATGAGCAACCTTGGAATTCCAGAAAAACCATCACTATCAATTGAATCTGCATGCGGATCAGGCTCTGTATCATTTAGAGAGGCGTTTGCAAACGTTGCAGCGGGATTTTACGATGCAGTGCTGGTTGCCGGTACAGAAAAAGTAACTCACACCGGCACAGAATGGACCACGACTTACTTTTCATATTGTTCTGATTTCTTTTATGAAGGCGGCGCAGGCGCGTCATTCCCAGGATTATTTGCATCAATGGCTCGCGCATATTTGACAGAATTCAAGGCAACAGAAGAAGATCTGGCGCGAGTAGCAGTAAAGAACCACGAAAATGGCTTGCTAAACCCAAAGGCACACCTCAGAAAAAAGATCACAATAGACGATGTACTAAATTCAGCAGTAGTGGCAAGCCCACTAAAGCTATATGACTGCTGTCCGTTTTCTGATGGAGCAAGCGCAGTTATTCTATGTAGCGAGAAATTTGCCAAAGAGCACTCTAAAAATTATGTCAATGTTATTGGATCTGGAAGGGGTGGATCACCTGCAACCCTACAAGGCAGAGATCACATGACTACCATTCCAAGCACTAAACTAGCTGCACAGGCAGCATACAAGATGGCAGGAATCACCGCCAAAGACATTGACTTTGCCGAGGTTCATGACTGCTTTACAATAGCAGAAATAGTAGATACTGAAGATCTAGGATTCTTTGAGAAAGGACAAGGCGTTCAGGCAGTAAGAGAAGGAAGAACTGCGATGAACGGAGACATTGCAATCAACCCATCAGGCGGACTAAAGTCAAAGGGACACCCAATAGGTGCAACTGGAGTGGGACAAGTAGTTGAGGTATTTGATCAATTAACAGGCAAAGCAGGCGAGCGCACCGTCAAGGACGCAAAAATTGGCTTGACCCACAACTTTGGCGCAACCGGCGCCAGCTGCGCAGTCCACATCTTCCAAAGCGTGTGATCAGCCTTGACGATGAAGCAAGAGTTCATTGACGCTGTTAAATCAGGCAAGGTTCTCACCAAAAAATGCACAAAATGCGGTCATTTGCACCTGGCAACGGTGTATTTTTGCCAAAACTGCGGCGCAAAGGGCTTTGAGAACCAAATCCTGGAAGGCAAGGGAACAGTGGCAACTTATACTATAATCACAGTTCCTCCGGCAGGCTTTGAAAAATACACCCCATATGCCTGGGCTGTAATGAAAATTGATGGATATGAGATCAGAATTTCCGGCTTTTTGGGCGGAATAGGATCGCCATCACAGCTACCAGTAGGCGAGAGGATCAAAATTGTAGGCTATGATGAGCGCGGCATCCTCCTAGAAAAACAGTAAATCGTTTTTTACCAAATTAATCAACAAAATTCAAAAAAGATTCTTAATAGTTTTAGAAAATTCCGATCTACATGTCAGTTGATGTAACTTGCGGCAAATGTGGATCAAAAATATCCAACATGAAGATGCTAAAATCAGTCAAAGATGTCATGAAACATTACAATTCCAAGTGTCCGTCTTGCGGTCAGACCCTGTCGACATCGGAATTTTCGATCGATGTTTCCAAAAACTGATTCGAAAAAGCTGTTTTTGATCACTTCATAAATCTTATTTAGTACTGATCAGAACCCAATACAATGAGCATTGAGGCTACTGGAATAATAGATCCTAAAAAGTCCGGCGGAATTTTACAATCTACATCAAAACGCGTAAGAATGATCTTTTCCGTCATGGCAAGCCCCAACAGAATTGATATTCTGAGAATTCTCAACTCCAAGGGCCCACTGACATATTCCGAATTAAAGTCGCTTGCCGGATTCAAGTCCAAAAAGGAAAGTGGTAAATTTGCTTATCACCTAAGAAAATTACTAAGACAATCACTAGTTGCATTAAACAAGTCCGAGAGAAGATACACCATTACAAATCTTGGAAAACTCGTACTGAGTCTAGCTAGACAAATCGAGGAACGCTCTATTATCGAATCTGGCAAAATGTATGTCAGAACTTCACATGAATCAATCGAAGAATTCAACTCTCATAAAATCATCCAGTCTTTGGTACGAGAGGGAAGCCTCCCATTAGAGCTGGCGCAAAAAATCACCGAAGAGGTGGAAAATCGCATTTACAAATACCAAACCACATATCTTACAGGCTCACTGATTCGCGAAATGGTAAACTCTGTACTATTAGAGCACGGCCATGAGGAATACCGAAACAAGCTCGCACGCCTAGGCATGCCTGTATTTGATGTCCAAGAGACAATCACAAACGTGGACAATATCGACAACGGAGCGCAAGGACTGTTCTTCAAGTCTGGCCAGACAATCTTTGCAGAAAATCTCTTACTCAATACCTTACCAAAAGACGTTGCAGACTCGCACTTGTCCGGCGACATTCACATTTCAAATCCAGGAATCTGGTCTTTACTCCCAGATACAATATTTTTCAACATTAAAGAGCTGATCGACGATGGAATCGATCTCAAAGGCAAGTTCCTTGGTGTAAGCAGAATTACTACAATCAAGACACTTGATAATCTAATGTCATCTCTGTCAATGATAATATCTCTGACATCAAAAGAAGCATCAAAGGAGATAGTCTTGGATGGATTGGTGCAACTGTGCGCAAAGCATGCCAAGAACACAACAGAGCTGGAAGAAAAGCTGATGGGAGCACTGGTCACCTCTTCTACTGCATCCAAGTACACCAAAGAGCCAACACTGGTTTCATTTAGAATAGAACTTGGCTCAGAGCCAAAGCTGGTCAGCGCAATACTGAACGCATACAAAAACTATGTCAAGATAACTCCAATTCCTCAAGTCGGACTGATCTTGGATTATTCAGCAGGCAAAATTGCTGATGTATCACAAACCGTTTCTGAAATTATTTCTCTTGGTGGCAAGGTTCTGTTTGCCAAAGATGAGGTATCTTACAGTGGAGTTTCTAGAATAAAGGCAAAAAACAGCACATCATCGATCAATTTGCAATCACTAACAATAAACTTGCCAAGACTTGCATTCGAATCCAACAAGGATGAAACTTACTTTAGAGCACGATTAGCATTGTTAATGAAGCCAGCACTGGCTGCAATGTCTTTGCGCAAAAAAGACATTTCTGATCTTACACGTCGTGGACTAAATCCAGTCCTTGCTGCAAACACGCAATACATGCAGAGAAGCTCAGTTGGTCTAGTAGTGAATCTGGTTGGCCTCAAAGAAGCGGTCTTTAACATTTTAGGATATTCTGATGACAAGGAAGGCCACGAAATCCTTCACAAAGTACTCCAAACAGCAGTGGATGTTGCAGAGAAAAAGGGCAAGGAAATGGGCGACTCAGTTATTGTAACTATGACAGAATCTGACGGCACTACAAGATTTGGCACACTAGATGGAGAAAAATACGGCAAAATGTCGGTTCTAAAATCCCTAGATGGTGCAGGCTATTCCCAGGGTGCTATAATTTCAGGCACAGAATTGGACACTATGAGTGCAAAGTCGGAAAAGATCTCTGATGCAAACAAGACTGCCAAAATACTAAACGGAGGCTTGCTAGTCCAGGTTAAATTTGAGCGCGATTCCAAGGTAGAAGACATCAAAAAGTCCATTGAAAAGACAGGCGATCTAATGGGATCCTTCAGACCTAGCAAGGACGTTCCTATCTGCGGCAACTGTGGCTTTAAGGACGAAAAGCTCTTTGAGAAATGTCCTTCGTGCAAGTCACCGTATATTATCAGCTAAGTATCTGAAAATCGCAAACTTCATTTCTGTGCACTAAAACTTATCTCTACTTGAGCGATGGATCATTTTCAAAAACTACGCAAATCGTTTTTAGATCTATGAATGACCTAAACGAAAATTCTTGGAATGGTGTAAACATTATTGAGCTAGTATCTGCAAACTTTTGGCGTCACGGTTATATCCAAACTGATTATACCTAGTGAGGGGAGACAATATGACAACAGATTTTTCTCAAATTGAAAGTTCAATCGTCGACGTAAGAAAGCGCGACGGCAGAATGACTGCATTTAATAAAGAAAAGATCACAAGTGCGATCTACAAGGCTCTGGTGGCAAACGGCCAGCCAGACCACAAAATAGCTGATGACTTGACCAGCGGGGTTTTAGACAAGCTTATCCGACAAGGATTTGCAGCTTCAAACCCACCATCAGTAGAAGATGTACAGGACATGGTCGAGTCGACACTAATTGAAAAGGGCTTGAGCGAAATTGCCAAAGCCTACATTCTATACAGACACGAGCGTCGCAAGGTACGAGAAGACAAGATGAAGGTTCTCAATACTAAAAACTTGGATTCAGTTTCAAAGTCATTTGATCTGAACTGTTTGAGAGTTTTAGCATCAAGATATCTATTAAGAAACAACAAAAACGAAATCACAGAATCACCAACCCAAATGTTTGAGAGAGTTGCAATACTAGTTGGAGTTGGAGACATTTTGTATGATTCAGAATTGTATGTCAAGGAGGGAGGGGCCCACCAAGACGCCGACGAAGCAGCAAAATATCTATCAAAACTGGACGACTTTGATTACAAGTTCAAGATAGGCCAATACTATCTGAACAAGTATCATTTCCGCGGCTTGATCAACCAGTATACCTATCTGGCAAAGCGCGGACAAATGAAAAAGAGCTTCAAAGAAGTACTGACATTGCTTGCAGCAAAGAAATTCGAGCAATATGCAGACAGAATTGGAGAATATTTCACCCTGATGACCGAACAGGACTTTTTGCCAAACTCACCAACAATGATGAACGCAGGCGCAAGACTAGGACAACTGTCTGCCTGCTTTGTGCTAGGCATGCCTGATGACATGGGAGATATCATGAAGTCCACATCTGATGCCGCACTGATTTTCAAGTCTGGCGGAGGAGTTGGAATCAACTATTCTGACCTAAGACACGAAGGAGATATCGTTGCATCAACATCTGGTGTTGCGTCAGGACCGGTATCCTTCATGAATATCATCAATACTGTCACCGAAGTAGTCAAGCAAGGGGGCAAGAGAAGAGGTGCAAACATGGGTATTTTAGAAGCCTGGCACCCAGACATTGAGAAATTCATCACAAACAAAACCCAAGCAGGAATCCTAGAGAACTTTAATGTCTCAGTTGGAGTTTGGGAAGACTTTTGGTCTGCACTAGTGGACAGCACAGACGGCAAATACACATTGCGCAGTCCAAGAGACAGAGTACCAGTAAAAGAAATCAATGCACACCAGCTCATCGACTTGATTGCATTATCTGCATGGAAGAGCGCAGAGCCTGGCTTGATATTCTTTGATAATATCAACAAGTACAACGTCTTTGCAAAGGCAAGAGGCGGACCATTGCGTGCAACAAACCCATGTGGTGAGCAATCACTATACCCATACGAGTCTTGCAACCTAGGCTCAATCAACCTGGCAAATCTTGTAAAAAGAAAGGCAGACGGCCAATTCGAATTTGACTGGCAAAGATACGAAGAGACAATTCGCAAGACGACTCGATTCTTGGACAATGTGATCGACATGAATCACTATCCAGTCCAGGAAATTGACACTGCATCAAAAGAATCTCGAAGAATAGGCCTTGGCGTAATGGGCGTAGCAGATCTACTGTACAAGCTCAGAATTCCATACAATTCCAAAGAAGGCTATGAATTCCAGTACAAGCTAGCTGAAGCACTAACTTACTATTCCATGGAAGAAAGCGTTGCACTGGCAAGATCTCGAGGAGAATTTGACTTGTGCTCCAAGACGGAATACCCAGAAGGCAAGATTCCAGTTTCTGGATACTATGAAAAGCCAAAAGGCGAGCATTTCTATGACTGGGATGCACTGATTGGCAAAATCCAAAAGCATGGAATTCGAAACGTTCTGACTACAACAGTCGCACCAACAGGAACACTATCCATGATTGCAGACTGTACAAACGGAATGGAGCCAACATTTGCTCTGGTCTTTGAAAAACGCGTAACCGTAGGACGCTTCTTCTATACCAACAAAATCTTCGAGCAGGTACTGCGCGAAAATGGCTTGTATTCAGAAGAACTGTTAGCAAAAATCGCAGACAACTATGGCTCTGTTCGAGGACTAGAAGGAGTCCCAGAATGGATTCAAAATCTGTTCGTCACTGCAATGGACATACACTGGTCTGATCATCTGATGGCTCAGGCAGTATGGCAAGAATGGATTGGCAATGCAATTGCAAAGACAATCAACATGCCAAATGATGTTTCAGCAGACGATGTAAAGGCTGCATATCTGCTAGCACACGAGCTTGGACTCAAGGGAATCACTGTGTATAGAGACGGTTCCAGACACACCCAAGTATTACACATGACTAGCGAAAATGCAGAAAAGACATTTGATGTCACTGCAAGCCCGTTCCTAAACGAGTTCATCGCAAAGAACATCAAAAATAGCTACATCCGAACTCAGGTAAACAATGCACTACAACTAAAGATTCCAGAAGAACCAATGCTGGAATCTGCAGTTAAAGAAGAAGTATCTGAGGAAATGCTATGTCCTTCCTGCAAGAACGCACTGGTGTTCGTAGAGGGATGCAGCATCTGCATAGAATGCGGATTCTCTGGATGTACATCTGGATAAATCCAGCCTAATTCTTTTATTATCACTTTATTCACTTTGTTTGTGAACAAAAAGGTAATAATTGCAGTCGGCGTCGCAGTTGTAATTGTAGCTGTTCTTGTTTTAATGTCAGGTGGCGCCAAAGACATGTCGCTTCCTGTGGTACAAAAAAACGACAAGCTTGGCCTTGTTGTAAACACTCCGTCATCCCAAATTACTGTTGATAAAATAAAAAAAATCTACTCCGAGGCTGAGCAGACTGGCGCCGGAAGGACAAATCGTTATGTATTTTGGAACAATATCGAGCCGGAACAAGGAAAATACAATTTCAAGGAAAGCGACATCATGATGAGCCTAAACAAGAACAACGGCATGAAAACAACACTGTACTTTTCTATAGTAAATGGCAGAACAATAGGACCGTATCCTGCCTGGATGGGAACGCCTGGATTTGGAACCTCGCTTGAAACCAAGGCAAGCACCACAATAGATGCCATAGTGTCTAGGTATAAAGGCGAAATAGACAGTGTCATTATTGGCGCGGAGCTGGACTCTTACTTTGATGATGCGGACGGAAGCACCAGCTTGTACAAAGAATCATTTCAAAACATCTACAATACTCTAAAGCAAAAGCATCCTGATTTGAAAATAGGAAATGCATTTTCATTAAACAATGTTCTTAACAAAAATCTCACAAGTTATGTGACTGAATTTGCAGACACTGGGGATTTTGTTGCATTTACATATCTTCCAGTAAACAGAATCAATGAAATAGACAAGACACCAGAGCAGGCAAAGCAAGACCTGCAAAAGGCATTGGACATGGTTCCAAACAATAAAGTCGCGTTCTTTGAAGTAGGCTGGAGCACATCTAGTGCAATTGGCGGCTCTGAGAAAACCCAGCAGGAATTCATCAAGCTGGCATATGACTTTTATCGACAAAACAAGTCCAAAATAGAGTTCTTCAACTGGTATAGGCAATATGACAGACCTGATGGCTCTTGTGCAGTTGATCAGAAATTCGACCAGTCCAAGGTATCTCTGACTGACAACGATCAATATGTCAGACAAAGACTGGGCGACTATGTCTGTAATGCAGGTTTACTGAAAACTGACGATTCTGCAAAATCTGGCTGGGCTGAACTGAAAACCCAGATCAAATCAAGCTGACATGTTATCTCTGGTAATCGCCGAAGCATCATTGGAGCTAGTTCCTCGGGAATTATACAAGCACAATGCAATCACTGCATATTGCAGAAAGATGGGCAAAAGACCTTCTGAAATTTTACTAGATAATTCGTGGCACTTTGGCGCAATGAAAGGCATTCCGAACGAGATAAAGCGTGGACGACCAGATCTGGTGCATTTTTGCCTGCTTGAGGCATGCACAATACCTCTGTATCAGGAAGACGAAATTTCTGTCTATGTTCATACAATAGATGACAAGGTCATCACAGTTGGAGAGCGAGTCAGATTTCCAAAATCCTATCACAGATTTGCTGGAATAATGGAGCAGCTCTTTGCAAGTAAAAGAATTGAATCCGACGGGCAAACGCTATTCCAGATGAAAAACATGGGCTTTTCTGAGCTGATTGATGAGCTAGACCCAGACCAAGTAATTGGATTGTCGTCGGAGGGCAAAAAAAGCAGCTACGAATCTGTGGCAAGAACATGCACAGATGAAACATGCCTTGTCATTGGCGGATTTCCAAAAGGAGAGTTCTTTGATTCCACAAAGGACAGAATAGATTCTTTGTTTTCAGTAGATGAGAATCCGCTTGAGGCGCATGTTGTTGTTGCTAGGACTCTGTACGAATACGAAAAAACCATTTTTATGTAGGCGAACGGCGACCTCATTTTGTGCGGCCGTAGTATAGCCTGGTAGTACGCTGGACTTCCAATCCCGTTACCCGGGTTCAAATCCCGGCGGCCGCACCTTGTTCTTCTAAATTATACAGAGCTTAAATGGAATAGTGCCTTTTGTAGTACATGCAAAAATCTGCCAAAATAGCAATCATTGCAGGAATTTGTGCCGCAATAATTATTGGTGGATTGGCATTGTTTGTGCATTTCAAACTTTCTGAAGTGGAAAAAAATGAAACAGGAAAAGAAAGTGCAGAACAGATAGCAAAAGAGGCAACAGAAGTACTAAGCGGCAAGCCGCATTCTGAGGCTAACGAAGCTGCAGAATCTAATGAATCTGCAGAAACCGGAAATGAAGCAATAGAATCTACGGAACCCAGCGTTAATGACACTGATTCTACATTAGATCCTGAAGCAAACGAGTCTGCAGAAGAACACGCAAGTGAATCCGGTGTGCAACCCTAAAATATTATAAAAATTATTTTTGTACAATGCCATTTCAGCCAGACGACATTGATATTGCAATAATACAATCTCTGATGAAGGACGGCCGCAAATCATTTCGGCAAATATCTCGAGAGATCAAAGTCAGCACGCCTACCGTACAAGCAAGATATGAAAGGCTAGTCAATGTAGGTCTGATAAAATCTGTATCTCCAATAATAGATAATACAATGCTAGAGAAAAAAACTCAAAAGCGAATCGGTGCGGCCAAGAGCAAACCTGCCAAAATAACAAAAAACATGATACTAAACATGAACTGCGATTTGTGCCAAGGACCCATTCCTGACAAGCCTCATTCGCTAAAGGTGGGTGATTTTGAGAGATTTTTTTGTTGCACTACATGTAGGGCAACATACAAGGAAAAATACAAGGGGCGAATTGAATCGCTAAACAGAAAAGCTAAGCCTTGATCTTTTTGTAAGCTGCTTTTGCGAGTCTGTTCATTATTCCAAAACCTAATCCCTTTTGACTTATTTCTTGGGCAAGAACAATGTCTATTTTTTTCTCATCAAATTCCCTAAATGACTTGAACAGATTAGAAGCAATCTTGTCCGGATTACTTCCTATGAATCTGGTCATGTCTGATTTTATGTTGCTCTTTTTTGTGCTCAAAATACCTACGCGTAATCCTTGTTCTTTGTAATGATATAGTAGCTGAGAAATTTTTTTGTTAGCTTTTGTTCCATGTATGAGAATTATCTTTGCCTTTGGAGAATAATGTCTGTATTTCATTCCAGGCGAGCGATGAGCTGATTTTGTTTTTTTGCCGTAAATCACAGGATGAATCTCAATCTTGCCAAGAACTTTTTGCAGCTGCTCCAGTGTTATTCCGCCAGGCCTTAACAACATTGGAGTTTTTCTGGAAAGATCAATCACAGTAGATTCTATTCCAATTTTTGTATTACCGCCATCAACAATCATGCTTATTCTGCCAGACAGATCATCTGCAACATGCTTTGCAGTTGTCGGGCTAGGTTTGCCTGCGATATTTGCAGATGGAGCTGCAATCGGCACTCCAGACTCTTTGATCAGCATGCGCGCAATTTTGTTTTCTGGCATTCTAATTGCTACTGTGTCTAATCCGCCAGTGACTATTTTTGGCACAATTTTTGATTTTTTGAATACTATGGTTAATGGTCCGGGCCAAAACTTGTCTATTACATCAAATGATGATTCTGAGATATGATCTGCTAAAATTCCAAGATCTGCTATATCTGAAATGTGGATTATGAGTGGATTATCTGATGGCCTGCCTTTGGCTACAAAGATTTTCTTTACTGCAGAAGAATCTAGTGCGTTTGCACCAATTCCGTATACTGTTTCAGTTGGAAATGCAACCAGCTTGCCAGACCTGATTATCTTGGCAGCAAGTCTTATCTGAGATTGACTAGGATTTTTCGGATTGACTTTGAGAATTTTTGTCTGCATGAGTCGATTTTAAAAAAGGTATATCGCAGCCATATGATTGTATAGTGGTATAATGAAGCACGACCCAAAAGCAATAGCACTGGAAAGAATACAAGTTTTGCTAAAAGAGGCACAATCAAACATTTTGCAAAATCCAGAGCTTGCCCAAAGGCAGGCAGAAATAGCAAAAAGAATCAGCACCAAATACAAGGTAAAATTGCCATATGAAACAAGAATGCAGTTTTGCAAAAAATGCAAGTCCTTTATTCCGCCTGGGGCAAACGCCAGAATTCGAATGGGTCGATCTACTCTGAAATCAATTAGGATAACGTGCAAGTTTTGCAACCATACCTACCGCAAGGTCATTTCTGGTCCACAATGATTATAAGACGATTTGAAAGGTTGACTTTCACATGGCAAAAGCCTACGATGTACCAGCAAATGCACTGATAGCAAGACTAGCTGCAACGCTCAAGTCTGAAAATATTGGTAGACCTGACTGGGCTGCATATGTCAAGACAGGCTCACATGCAGTAAGACCACCACAAGATACTGAATGGTGGTACACAAGATGCGCATCAGTATTTCGTAAAATATACCTGCACGGCCCAATCGGCGTAAACGACCTCAGAATCGATTACGGCGGAAACAAGGCAGTGGGATACGCATTTTCTCACCACAGAGATTCTGGCGGAGCCATCATACGAAATGCAATCCAAGAGCTGGAAAAATTAGGCTATGTCGAAAAAGTACAAGGCAAAGGCCGTGTAGTTACTCATGCAGGAATGAAAAAGCTAGACAGAATGGCTTCTGAAATCCTGGACGAGCTTGCAGTACAAAACCCACTACTCAAAATCTACTCCTAGTGATATTCTTTGAGCTACGATCAAGGCGAGCCAAACAGACCAAGCGACGAAGAAATTTTAGCGCAAAAGGACGCAGTCATAAAACAATTATTGTCTCCAGAGGCAAGAATGCGACTAAACAATGTCAGAATGGTAAAGCCGGACTTGGCACTAATGGTTGAGAACTATTTGATTGGTGCCGCATCTCAGGGAAAGGTTAGATCGCAAATATCTGACGATCAGCTAAAGCAATTACTGCTATCAATCCAGCAACCAAAGCGCGACTTCAAAATAGAGCGTCGCTAAATAAAATATAATTAGGGGTCCAAAAGAACTACAACCATGAAGGCAGTAGTTTATGATGAATATGCGCCAGACGATAATTATGCACGAATTTTAAAAGTCAAAGATATTGCAGAACCAAAACCAAAATCAAACGAGGTTGTTTTCAAGGTCAAGTCAACTGCTCTGAACTATAATGATATCTGGGGAATGAGAGGCGTACCAGTTGCGGTTCCACTGCCACACGTTTCAGGCTCTGATGCCGCAGGTGATGTAATTGCAGTAGGCGAAGATGTAGTTGACATCAAAGTAGGCGACAGAGTTGTATCACATTCAAACATGTCATGCAGAGTATGCAAAGCATGCACTGATGGTCGAGAATTTGACTGCACAAGAAGAACAATCTGGGGTTTCCAGACTGGTCCAACTTGGGGTGCATATCAAGAAATCACTCACCTGCCAGAAGTAAACGTATCAAAGATTCCAGAAGGAGTATCTTATGATCAAGCAGCAGCTGCATCAATGACATTACTGACATCATGGCACATGCTAGTTGGCAGAGCCAAGATAAAGCCAGGACAAACTGTACTGATTATGGGTGGAGGTTCAGGTGTCGGCTCATTTGGTATTCAAATTGCTAAACTATACGGATGCACAGTTATTGCAACCGCATCTGGCGACAAGCTAGACAAATGCAAGCAACTAGGCGCAGACTATGCAGTAGATCACAGAAACCCAGACTGGAGCAAAGAAGTATACAAGATTACCAAAGAAATCTCAAAATCAAGCGGTGGTGTACCAGGAATTGATGTGTCATTTGATCACATCGGCGAAACTCACTGGAACCAACAATTGACATTGCTAAAGTATGGTGCAACACTAGTATCGTGTGGTGCAACAACTGGCTATGATGCAAAGACAGATCTCAGACACATCTTCTTCAAGGGAACAAACATCCTTGGCTCAACACAGGGAACAAAAGCAGAACTAGATGATGGCTTGTACTGGATGGGCAAAGGCAAAATAAAATCAGTCATTGATTCTGTTTACACCTTTGAGCAGGCAGCAGAAGCTCATACAAAGATGTTGACAGGGAAAGGCCTCTTTGGCAAAATCCTGATGAAGCCAGAAGGCGTCTAAATTCTTGACAAGGCTTTATCGTAGCCTCCTATTTGTACCTGGAAATAATCCTCGCTTTTTAGAAAAGGCAAAATCCTCTCCAGCAGACATTGTCTGCTTTGATTTGGAAGATTCCGTGCCTGATTCTGAGAAAAAAACTACACGAAACCTAATCAAAGAGGCACTGAAATCCCGAAATGATTATTCCAGCTCCGTCTATGTCAGGACAAACTCGCCTATTTCTGGAAAAATTCCGGCCGATCTGGCAGAAGTAATCCAGAAAGGCCTTGACGGTATTGTAATTCCAAAAGTGAATAATCCAAAAGAACTTGCAAAGATAATCAAAATAATTACAACACTAGAAAAGAAAAGAAAGCTAAAACCTGTATTTGTAATTCCTTCTATAGAATCTGCCGAAGGCGTCGTTAACACACGTGACATTGCAAAAAGCAGCAAGAGAATTCCGGCAGTCGTGTTTGGTGTATTTGATCTGCTAAACGACATGGGAATAGAATACACAAAACAACCAGAAGGTGCAAAATACTCCAGAGCAAAAATTCCACTAGATGCTCGGGCAGCCGGAGTTTTGGCAATTGATGCTATCTGGCAGGACCTCAAGGATGTAGACGGCCTAAAACAAGACTGTACCATAGGAAAAAGTCTTGGCTATTCCGGCAAATCCATAATCCATCCTGATCAAATTATATCTGCTCATGAATTGTTTGGACCAAACAAATCAGAATTAGAATGGGCAGCCAAGGTTTGCTCTGTATATGAAGAATCGACAAAAAAAGGAAAAGGCGCAACCGTAGTGGAAGGAAGAATGATTGATGAAGTGCACTATAAACAAGCAAAGGCACTCTTAGAACTGGTCAAGAGCAGTTGAAAAAAATCTATTTTGTTGCCGTAGCTGTAATGGCCGCATATCTTGGAATGATGTTTGGGGTTTTTCCGCAAATCTACTCCAATGTAGAAGTCGGAATCCCAAAACCGAGCCTAAATGTGATTGTTCCTCAGCAGGCCAAGCTAGGAGACACATTTCAGATTAGTCTGGTGACAAACAATCTTGGAGCAGATGCGGACTTGCAATCAGTAACAGTAGAATTTCCACAAAACAAAAACCTAGACAATGTCAAGGTTGTATCGTATGATTTTTTGCAGTCACCCAAGCTTTTCCTTGCAGGAAAGGAGATAGGATCTGAATACAACGGCAATCAAAATTTGATTCAGGCAAAATATCCGTTCCTGGAAGCATATAACCGACCATCAAAGACTGGTCATTTCTCTTCCATGACATTGGATATTACTCCTACAGAGATAGGAGTGTTCACAATATACACAAAGACAGTTGCAATGCCTCATGTGTCTGCTGAATCGCATTTTCCAGTATCTGGCATACTGGATCAACAAAATGAGTTTGTCCAAGAGCACAAAGTTATGGTGGTACCATAGGTGATACGATGGAGCAAATAGGATCAATGGATCATTCAAAATTATTCAAAATTGCAAATCTGGTTGTTAGTATTGGTATCATAATGGTCACAGCTGGCGGAAGCTGGGACATTACAAATCATATTCTAAACAAGCCAGAGACATTTTTTGCACCACCACATACGATTTTGTATTCTGGTGTCGGCATAGCATTACTTGGATTCATCTTGCTTTTTGTAACATGGAGAAAATCTGGCAAGCTGATGCAATTCAAAAATGGAATTAAAATCACAACAATAGGAATTGTATCGTTATTGTCTGCGGGTCCGATTGATTTTGCGTGGCATTCCAAGTTTGGGTTAGATGGCCTGCTCAGCCCGCCTCATCTTGTGCTTATTGCAGGCATGGGCCTGACCAGCATAGCGGCATTAATCAACACAAAATCACTCTATTCTGAAAAACCAAACAAAACAGCAACCATACTGTCCTTGGTGCCTGTCTGGCTTTCAATAACTGGTCTGTTCTATTCATTTTCATTACCGTTTTCAAAAACGGATTATTTTGATTATAATCCAAATCCTGTCTTTGCAGCTGGCTTTGCTAGTATAGCATATCCATTTTTGATATCTACAATACTGCTCAGCTCTGCATTGCTGACAAAAAACAGATTTGGTGTCGCATCAATAACTGGTGCAATATACATTGGAATAATGACATTGAGTGCAATAATTCCAAACCACACTCTAATTCCGACAATTCCGTTTTACCTGCTCAATATCATACCAATATTGCTTGGAGATTACATTCTGTCTAGATCAAATACAACAAAAAACACAATGATTGCAGGCGCGATCTTTGGAAGCATATTTTATTTTCTGTATTATCCGTTGATTACCTATACTTACAATGAGATAACTCTGGATAAGCTGATGTGGCCAAGCCTTACCTCGATAATCTACTTTGAAATGGTACCTATTGTTGCACCGTTTTTGATTGTATCTGGGGGAATAGTTGGCGCAATAGCTGCCAAGTTTGCGCAAAAAATTGCTTATTCTAAGCTCAACAGTAGATAATCGATTATTTTTTTCTCGGATAATTCCTTCATTTTCTTCATGGACTTGAAGACCAAGCTTTCTACTCCTGTGGAATAAGTAGTGACTAGCTTTTCTTTGAGGACTTTTCTGTTCTGGATATAGAAATTTGCAAATGACTCGTATACCATATTTCCAATGGATTCCTCCTTTTTGAGGCTGAATCCTGAATTTTTTATTACATCTTTGATGTGGGATTCTGTATATTTTTTTGAAAGCCACGTTATGTTTAGTATTCCAAGTTTTATGGTTGCATGATCTTTTGTTACGGGAATTGCCAAAACTAGCTTGCCATCATCTGTAAGAATCCTTTTTGCTTCTTGGAAAAATTCCTCCAGCGGCGTAAAGTGTTGTGCAGATTCTAGTGCAATTATTCTATCAAATGACTTGTCAGAAAATGGAATCATTGTAGATGAAGAATTTATCTGAGATATTACGTGGTTACTGCCGTTTTTCAGCTCGGAATAGTTCAGGTCCATGCAAAATATGTCAAGCTCGGAATGTTTTTCCTTCCAAATTGTAGCTGGAATGCAGAACCCACTTCCAACATCTAGGATTTTTTTTGCAGAGCCAAATTCGCCAAACTCTGCGGCATATTCTGACATTTCTCTTTGCGCATCAGATAACGTTGCAGAATTTCTCCACAGGCCAAAATTGAGCATTTTTGTGTCTGCACCTATTTGCATCATTGGAGAAAATTTTGAATAAATATTGACAATGTCTTTGCCGGAATGTCTGCTATTCCATAGTATTACATCAAGTGGATTTACCGTTATCTTTTGATACAAGGATGATCTGGGAAGAAAAAGGGGCTATTTTAGGTTCAGTGGAATTTTTCCAGAACCCCATGGCTCTTTGACATTGAATGTGTATTGTTTTGATGGGTCGAACTTGAAATCGACATAGCTGCCATATCCTATTGCCGGACCAAACAACATGTTAAATGTCCTAGATGTTCCTGGCTTTAGCACAATTTGACCATTGGTAAAGTCTTGTGCGGCATACTTGTATGTCGTAGTGTCATCAGATACATCATAGTTGCAAACTGCAGGACCTGTGCAATACAACGATACATTGTCCTTTGATCCCGTGTTTTCAACTAGGAATTTCAAATTAACAATGTCACTTCCGCCGCTTTTTTCGACCTTGGCTCCTGCATAGTAGAATGTTATTGGCCCTATGGTGGTTTTTGTCGCCTTTGACTTGAATCCGTCGTCGCTGGAGCTTGCCTTTAGTGCTTTTTCACATTCGTATTGCTCTCGTTGTGTTTCCTTTGTCTTACATTGATCTAGCTTTTGCTGTGTTGGATCAACAGGAGTTGGTACTGACTGCGTTACGTTAGCGATGATTGGTTTGGCTTCGATCTTATTTGTCTCTGTTTTTTTTGCTCTCTTTTCTTTTTTTGCATCCTTTTTGGAATCTTTCTTTGCGTCTTTTTTCTTGTCTTTCTTTTCTTCAGCAAATGCACTAGTGGATAGTGTGACACTAAGAATCAGACTAGCTGCAATTACTAGAGCTACAAGTTTGATTATGTTATTTTGTGTTGATCGTTGTTTCATTGAATGAGTTTTGGAATTTTAACATATAAACTAGTGTTAAGATTCGCATCTAGTGCTAATTTCTTCATTCTGCAAATTGGCACTAGGACGAAAAATTATCTCGAATTTAAATAAAAAACAGCCTAAGTCTATTCATGTCTGCGTCATGCAAAGGCGTTTGTACTAGTTTCAAGGCAGAGAGCGCACAAAATGGAGCGCGATATGGACTAGGACAAAAAAGATGCACGAATTGCTCAATGTACCTCCAAGTTGATTCCATAAACTGTCCATGTTGTGGCTCTAGGCTACGCTCAAAGGCACGACACAGGCCCCACGAAGCATAAGATGCTGATTCACATATCACATATTGTGTCTGATAGCATTGATCTTGAAATTTTGTACAAAAATCCGTCCCGCTTGTGAGGAGCCGCGTATAATAAGATAAACCAGAGTCGATACCCATTAATCTCTAATTAGAAAGATTCCCGTCTGAAGAATTTACTGCTCTGATTCAGCAATAGATTGTCTAATTGATTCTATTATGCTCATGTATTGTTTGCCGACAAATCTCGCAATCTTGACTACCAAATCCATACTATCAGATGCTACAAGTGCGTATTTTGGGTCAAATTCTTCTTTCATGACATGATTAATCTTTTTTGGAATTTAACTCGTGTTAACATAATGCACTAGTGCTAACTTTGAATATCTGTAATTATGGTCTATTAACCAAAAACAACTATTTAATTCATGAAATACAGTCTAAAGATAAAAAAACTAGACATACAAGAGAGCTACTTTGTTGGAAAAGCCGATCTTTTAGGTAATGAATACACAATTAACATTCAACATGAAGGACGATATGGGAAGGCAATTTTGCTTCCGTCGTCCAGAGAAAAGATAGGCGAAAAAATCCTCGTATCATTTACAGGATCTAAACAGGTGGAGGATTTTTTGACCTTTGCTGGAGAATCAGAATGGATTGAAATTGATTCAAATGAAATTACCAATTATATTGCAGACAATCAAGATGAATTTGTTAATCTAGAAATTATCACAGGCTTGATCTGATAAATTCGCTATTTTTTAATTATAATGCTGAAAAAGGTTGTTGATTCTTGATTTTTAGCTCAGGTTTAATGTTGCCTATTCATGAATCTAGCATAATGATAAAAAATCAACCTAGTGCTAACCTATTAGATTTCCAAACTGAGGTTATATTCAAAAAACCATTTGGACAAGCATGGAATATATTCTTGCAAATAACTCCGAAACCCAAAACTTGGTCCCAACTTCTATTATCATGTCGCTTGAGGAACAAAGGATCCCAATTCGAATAGGTTGCATATCGACAAACGGTTATCCATGTGTACTGTCGCTTTGGTTCAGCATAATAGATGGAAGAATTTACTGTGCTACAAAGAAAAATGCAAAAATTGTTGAATACCTTGAAAAAAACCCCGCATGTGGATTTGAGATAGCTTCTGACAAGCCTCCCTATAGAGGTATACGCGGAAATGGAATTTGTAATATCAAGCCTGAGGATGGAAAAAACATTCTATCATTATTAATAAAAAAGTATGTTGGGGGGAAAAATCCTAAACTAGAAAAATTTCTTTTGGATAATTCAGATAATGAAGTCGCACTTGAAATTGTTCCAAATAAAGTGTTTCATTATGACTATACAAATAGAATGGGAAATGCAAATCAGTGATTTTAATGGTTACAGCAAAAAATACAATTCCAAAATTTCTCAAATCAAAAATACTGCGGGATGATGGATGTCCAACATGCGGCTCAATGGATTTTGGAATAATAGAAGTTAGAAAATCACATGCATCTGTAAAAAGGAAAATTCAGTGCTATAACTGTAAAAAATTC
>JBJTCW010000014.1:0-4784 GCA_046092065.1 Candidatus Nitrosotenuis sp.
CCGGCCCCATTTTTGTAAAGGGATAATAGTTGGGTTTGGTGTTTTGCGCTTTTTCCTTCAAAAACTAGTAGGGAATCTAATGTCAGAAGACTGAATCAAAGCCACTCTGAACGAACCGGATAATACACTCTTTTTCTTGCAATTCTTTCATAGAGTATAATCTTTGAATGCCTTTTTTGAGGCCCAGATCTCCTACCGGCAAAACATCCTGTCTTCCTAGAGAAAAAATCAAGAACATCTCTGCAGTCCATCTTCCAATTCCTTTTACTGTAGTAAGCTCTGCAATGACTTCCTCATCTGAAAGACTTTTCATCAAATGCAATCGAAGCTGTTTTGTTTCTATTTTATGGGATAAATCCTTGATGTAAGAGATCTTCATGTATGATAAACCAGCTTTTCGAAGTGTATCATCAGATGTTTCCAAGACAGATGCAGGTTTTGGAAATCTTCCATAAATTGCGCGAAATTTCTTGGAAATAGAATCAGCTGCCTTTCCTGAGAGCTGTTGTGTTATTATGGCCTCAACCAAAGATTCGTACGAATTTTTTGTAATTGGAATGTTTGGCTTTCCTACTTGATCTATTATTTTAGCTAGTTTCTTGTCTTTTTTGAGATGTCGTATAGCTGCAGTCAAGCTAGCTTGAGAACCTCAAGTACTTGATCAAAGCTTTCCTTGGTTCTGTTTTCCTTGTATGATCTTAGTGAGGAGATGATTTTTTGCTTTGGTGGAAGCTTGTAAATTCTATTTACCATGTTTGCAAGACCAGAGCCAATCAGCATTGCCTGGGATGCAGAGGTGACGTTGGATGCTCTACGCTCAAGGCTGGCACTCTCAAAGTCAATCATGGTGATGTTTTTGCCTACGATAACATGCTTGGTTATGTTGCTCAGCTCCCCATGGTCAAGGCCAGCCTCATCCAGCCTATAACAGTCAGTTAACACTTTTTTTATTACAGATTTTAGCTTGGCGGTACTTCCTTTGCCTTTTAGCTCATCAACCCAATCATAGATTTTTTTGCCACTAACAAACTCCATCACGACAAAATTTTTACTACTAGAGATGAGTTTAGGTCCGACTCGCACCTTGTTTGCAGCTGATAATAGTTTAGTTTCGCCTTTCATGTCTTTTCTTGGAGAGTCTGTTCTGCGGATTTTTAGTGCGACTTTATTTGTTCCCTGCTTTGCTAGTACCACTATACCTGCATAACCCTTACCCAAAACGCAAATCTTGTTGATTACCATTGGACCTTCAAATGATACACCATCAATTCCAAGTTGTTTTAGCTCTTTTACTCTGGATTTTATCTGGGATTTGGTAGCATGCGGATAGCCAAGTATTGCAGAATATGGCTCATTAGCTAGATCATTTACTGGAAAAAATTGTTTCATCTATTGAGACAAGCTCTTGCGCAGCCTCTTTAATGGATTTGTTTTTTATTATATTTCCTGAAGTTATCTTGAATTTTTTTATCTCAGATTTTAGGCCTGCAGGAACGCCGGCTTTTTCAATATTGTTCTGGATCAGCTTGCGCAAAAACTGCACTGCATCGATGTTTTGCCTTTTTTGCAAAGAGCAGACCTTTCCATCATCATTAATCCAGGTTGTGAGGGATTTTTTCTTGTTTGCAGCAATGAATTTTTCTACATGGTCTGCAACAAAAAACTCTGGACCAACTCTAGCTTGCAAATTATCCAATCTAGTTGATTGCAGCAAAAATAGGCACGCGGCCACATTATCATCAGTAATAGCAGATGATCTTTTGAGCACGGAAAATCCAGCCTGGTTCATCTGAGTTGCTAGAGATGTTGTGGTGCGCTTTATTTGTCCCCAGATGATGTCGGGGCTTCTTTGTTTGTACTTGAATGATAACACAAGGACATTTTTGGTGTTCATCTTGGATTTGCCCTTTCTTGGTACAAATAATGAAACAGATGGTTTTCTCAGAAATGCCCTGGATGACAGGACAAACTTGCCAATGTTTTCTATGGATATTGCAGCTCCAAGATTTCTGTTCTGATCAATTGGATCAATGATTACTATTTTGGTATCAAATAATTTGCTAGTGTTTCCTATTACTTGGCCTGACTTTAGCTCGGAAATTGCTTTTAGAACATTTTCAAATGATCCAAAATTCAAGACCAACACTTCGGCTACATAACCAGAAAATCCCTGCTTGGCAATTTCTGCTCCATAGATGTCGTTTGCCTTGAGAAACGCCTTGAGTAGTCTTACTTCGTTTTTCATTATACCAGTCAGAGATTTTATCATGAATTTTGTGTGAAACGGAGAACGATCTGCAGAGCTCTTCCAAGAACCTTCCTGGACGTCATAACAAGGTACAACATTGACCTTAGTGTCCTTGATTTGCGCCTCTACGAATGGATGCTCTGCATATCTGACATATGGCTTGAAATCTTTGAGTGATGCAAAACCAATTTTTTTGCCAAGCTCGATAAACTCTTTTTCCGGAGTATCAACATGGAATTTTACAAAAACATCAATGTCTGCTTTTTTTGGAAGCCAGGTTCCCTTGGCATATGATCCAACCACTTCAATTCCAGTAACCTGTGAATAGCTTGATGCCTGTTTTTGCACTAGCCTTACTGCTTGTTCTACGATGGCGCTCTTTTGTTTCTCTACTAAACCAGATGGAATGGTGTATTTTGATGCCTTTTGCAATATTTGGTTCATTTTGCGTTTACTACTCCTATATCAGAATAGATTGGGCCGCTAGGTGTAAGAACGCTTTGCTTGAATTTTACACTGGAGACTCGCTGCGAGCCGAACTTTACACCTTGATATTGTATTAGCTGGTCTGAAATATCGCCAGATTGGTTTTTGATTCTAAATATTGTCGTATGTGGCTTGAATGGTTTATCAGACTTGAAGCCTAGCGGTGCAAGCTTTTCCTCGACTTGTTTTGAAAGCTGGACTAGCTTTTCTACGTTTTCGAGGCCAATCCAGATCACTCGCGGAAATTTTGGCTTTGGAAATGCACCAACTCCGACAAATCCGATATCAAACGCAGAAAACTCTATTGATTCCAGCTGGGCCTGAACTTTTTTTGCTACATCTTCAGATATTTCACCCAAAAACATTAGAGTAAAGTGCATGTTGTGAATTTCAACTGGCTTTGCAGAAACTTTGAGCTCAGCTTGGACTTCTTTTATTGAATCCAATACTGTCTTGTCAATTATCTCCACTGCAACAAATGTGCGCATCTGTGTCGTAGAGTTTTTGTCTTTTTAATGGCTTGCGGTAGCTTCAATATCTGGGATCAAAAAGATACAGCAAATGCCAAAGCTAATCGTGTGCCTGACTGGAATGCCTGGTGCAGGCAAGTCCACAATTTGCTCAGTGCTGGAAAAAAAGGGATTCTCCAGCATTAACATGGGTGATGCAGTGCGTGCAGAGGCAAAAAGGCGCAATCTGGAGCCAACTGGCCAAAACTTGGGTAAGCTCATGTTGGAATTACGAGAAAAAAACGGCCAAGGGGCAGTGGCAGAACTAATCAAAGACCAGATTATCAACTCAAAATCAGACGTTATTGTAATTGACGGAGTACGATCCAATGCAGAAATTGAGGTGCTCAAAAAACTTGCAACAGTAAAGCTGTTAGCAGTGCATGCATCAACTGATATTCGTTATGGTTTTCTCACAACAAGGCACAGATCTGATGATCCTCAAAACAGACAAAGCTTTGATGAACGAGACAATAGAGAGATTGGTGTTGGTATTTCTGCATCTATTGCACTAGCTGACGAAACACTATCCAACAATAATCTTACAATGGATCAGCTGATCAACACTGCCTATAATATAATTACAAAGTGGCTTGCATGATTCCGCTAGTTGACTGTAAAATAGAGATAGCGTGTTCTATCAATCCTTCAGAGGATCCTGCCAAAGTAGAGCAGGCAATAATCAATGTCTTTGATAATGTAGAAGTAAAAACCAGCAAATACGCACTAAAAGCGACATCAAAGGAATTAGAATCGCTTTCTAAGGTCCACGAGTCCATTGCAAATCACAACACCAAAAAAATCTACTATAGAATTCTAACCCAAAATTTGGAGGGAAACTCTACATGGTTTTATCTGAACAAGCAGGCAGCATTTGCAAATAATGTTGCAGTGTGCGAGCAAGATGACGAGTCTCCATTGGGCCCAATCAAGATTATTTTATCATCAAAGAACATTGAACGAGTAATAGAGTGGCTAATTTCCTAGTCATCTTTTTTCCCTAGTTGCTCAGCTGGATTTGCTGCGCAATTTTTTATGATTTTTGCAATATTAGATTACATTGATAGGCAAGCTAGTCATCATAGGCATCATTATAGCAATAATCGGAGTTGTAGCTTATTCCCAGCAGGACAAAATACTGGGCATCAAGGACAATCCTACAATAAACAATGTAAAAGAAGACCTTGGTGATCTAAAAGATACCACAGTCAAGCGCGTCACGCACGAAGTAGACAAGACAACAAACGCAGTTGGAGACAAAATAGATGACGTTGTTCCAGAAGTTGAAAAGCTAAATCCAATTCCAAAAATAGAAGAAACAATTGCAATTCCGCCAACCAAGGAAACACATCAAGGCCAAGTCTATGAAAAAGACGGTGATACATGCCAGATCTCTGTGCCAAAAATGGCAAAGACAATCAACGGGGAAAAAGAGCTGACACACACCATAACATTACCAAATTGTAAATTTGACAAAAACGAGTCAGTCCAAGTAACAGTATTGACAGATCCAAATACTGGACAACAAAACATCTCTGTAG
>JBJTCW010000015.1:0-5846 GCA_046092065.1 Candidatus Nitrosotenuis sp.
GCTAGTAGCCGATCTGGTCAGAACAAGCCTTGGTCCAAGAGGTCTAGATAAAATGCTAGTTGATTCCATTGGCGACGTAACCATAACAAACGACGGCGCCACAATTCTCAAAGAAATTGATGTTCAGCACCCAGCAGCAAAAATGATGGTTGAAATCTCAAAAACCATCGACAATGAAGTGGGTGACGGCACAACATCTTCTGTAGTATTTGCAGGTGCATTATTAGAAAAAGCAGAAGAACTCTTGGCAAAAGACGTTCATTCTTCAGTTATCATTGAAGGTTATCAAGCAGCTCAAGATAAAGTCATGGAATTATTGTCACAGATTGCAAAGAAAGTTGAACCAACAGACGAAGAATCATTATTGAAAATAGCGACAACTAGCATGCAATCAAAATTAATCTCTGAAGATTCAGGTGTTTTATCAAAACTAGTAGTTGACGCAGTATTGCGCGTAGCAGAAAAGAAAGGCGACAAATACGTAGTAGATTTGGATAACATCAAAGTAGAGAAAAAGGCCGGAAGCTCAATTCAGGCAACAGAACTAGTGCGAGGAATCGTGCTAGACAAAGAAGTAGTCCACAGTGGAATGCCAACAAAAACCGAAAAAGCAAAGATAGCATTACTAAACGCAGCACTAGAAGTTGAAAAAACCGAAATGAGTGCAGAAATTAGAATCACTGACCCAACCCAGATGCAAATGTTTCTAGAAGAAGAAAACAGAATGCTCAAGTCAATGGTCGATAAATTGCAAAGAATCGGAGCAAATGTTTTGATCTGTCAAAAAGGAATTGACGACATCGCACAACACTATTTGGCAAAATACGGAATTTTATCAGTTAGACGAGTAAAGGAATCCGACATGACAAAACTAGCCAAAGCAACAGGTGGAAGAATCACCACAAACCTTGATGACATGACCGATAAGGACTTGGGACATGCAGACTTGGTTCAGCAAAGAAAGGTAGAATCTGACAAGTGGGTTTTCATCGAAGGATGCAGAAATCCAAAATCCGTCACTTTGCTAATCCGCGGAGGATCACAAAGAGTGGTGGATGAAGTTGACCGATCATTGCATGACTCTCTAATGGTAGTAAAAGACGTAATCGAAAAGCCAGCAATCGTAGCAGGCGGAGGTGCCCCAGAGGCATATTTGGCATCGCAGCTCAAAGAGTGGTCTGATAGCTTTGAAGGAAGACAACAACTAGCTATAAGAAAATACGCAGAAGCGCTAGAGGTAATCCCATTGACAATTTCTGAAAATGCCGGAATGGACCCAATTGACACCATGGCAAATCTTAGAGCGAGACAAAGCAATGGCAGAAAATGGGCAGGAATTAACGCCAAGGAAGGTAAAATTGACGACATGCTTTCTTTGAATATAGTAGAACCAGTAGCGGTAAAAGAGCAGATCGCAAAATCTGCAACCGAGGCGGCATGCATGATCTTGAGAATAGATGATGTAATTGCAGTCTCTGGCAAAAGATAAACCCTAAAACATTATCTGTTGTCTAGAGTTTTGTGCATAAAATAGGAATTGATCTAGGCGGCACAAAAATCGAAGGAATAAGCCTTGATGAAAACCTAAATGTAATTCAAAGAAAACGAATTACAACAAACCAACAAAACGGATATCGACACATAGTTGACTCTATTGTATCTTTAACTAACGAACTTTCAAGAAATATCTCAGATTATTCGGTTGGAATCTGCACTCCTGGTGCAATATCAAAAAAAACCGGCCTAATCAAAAACAGCAATACACAATGTCTCATTGGAATGCCACTAAAAGAAGATCTGCAAAAAGCGCTTGGCAAAAAAATTACGATGGAAAATGACGCAAACTGTTTTGCAATGGCAGAGGCCAAGCTTGGAGCAGGCAAGGAATTTGATGTTGTATTTGGAGTGATAATGGGTACTGGAGTAGGAGGCGGTATTGTAATTGATGGCAAAATACACAACGGCAGAACGAACATTGCTGGAGAATGGGGACACCACAAATTACACCACAATGGAAATGCATGTTATTGTGGAAAACATGGCTGTGTAGAGACCTACATAAGCGGTCCAGCATTAGAGAAAAGATGGATAGAGCTTACAGGTAAAGTCCAATCTTTACCTGAAATTATCAAAAATCTGGATGATGGGCAAAAATGGAAGCTAGAGTTTTTGGATAATTTTGGCATCGGACTTGCAAACGTGATTGATATTTTGGATCCGGATGTTATAGTGCTTGGCGGTGGACTGTCCAACATTGAGTTTCTTTACACCCAAGGAAAACAATCCGTATATGATAACGTGTTCAGCGATGCAATTGATACGCCTATTTTGCAGAATAAACTAGGTGACTCTGCCGGTGTGTTTGGCGCGGCTCTGCTTTAGCTCAAAAATTCTCGTATGCGTGATATGACATCTTTTTTGCTTCTTCTAACAGCGTAGAGCAAATTCTGATAACATCTGATTTATTTTCAAGGGCAGTGTGTTCTCTTTCCAGAATTTTGCTAAACTCTGGATCGTTTTTGAGTTTTTTGTATTCTCTTTCATACCACATGAGAAAATTGATTGCATCTATCCTGCCTTGTTTTTTTGCAATTGATTTGAATTTCTCAAGACCTACCCTATCTATTTTGAGAGCAAATTTCACATGGTATTCGTCTAAAAGATGCGAAAATACATCATGAATGGTTTTTACAAAATTATGCATCTCGACTTGAACTTCTTGCTCTGACAAGTTCTGCATTTTTTGAAGAATTGTTTCCGCCTCGGAGATCTTTTTTACGGCAGTCATGTGTTATCCAAAGACATTTGATTATTATAATATCGTGTATGTTGATTACAATTACACGATTATAGTCTTTTTATCATTTCAAGGAATTTCAAACTTTTATGAATGACGTTTTCTGGATAGCAATTGAGCATCCATCCATTATCAATTTTATTAAATTGGATCTTTTTGCAATCACGATCATATTCTAATTGACTATTGTCAAATTTCCAATCAAACCCATTTCTGATTTCTTTGTATGGATAGTTATGGCCACGCACTAGCGTGATTGTATTTTTGTTATAGTCTGTTTTTACTTCTGCATACAAGGCGTTTGGGTATAGATATACTACATTGGGATGAGCTGTAATCGCGTCAAATTCCTTTTTTGTCACATATTCGTTATGAAGAATTATGACTTTACTGTATTTATTCAAAATGGATGGATCTTTGTCTACATCCATATCTGTCACAAATGAATAATCTAGTAATTTTAGAGCCTGAACTGCATTTGGGTTTGCTTGCGGCAAAAAGTTATTTTGAATTTTTACTGTCAGGCATTTTTCGTCACATTTCTCTCTGTAATATGTATAAAATCCAGGCTCATTGTACGCTGAATCTGTAAATGCTGGAAATACAACAATCGTGTTTTTATCAGATTTTGCCTTGTCATAGTTTTTTGCTGGACTAGTTTTGAAAATTGCCTTATTCCAAATTTTTTTACCATTTACAGTTTGATAGTCGTTGTTTTTAACCCATGTCTCAAATACTGATGTCGAATTGACCTTTTTCCACTCTTTGCTTATTTTGAATTGATTTACAAGTTTGGTTTCAAATTCTTTATTGGATAACTGCGAACTAGCCCCCCCCAATTTCTTATCGAATTTACTTGACGATTTGTCATCTGCAAAGATTTGATGAATTGCTAGAACTGAAACTAGTATCAGAATAACAAATAGGAATAACTTCATGCCTGCTTGTTTTTTCACAAATTTAAAAAAATTACTAATGTTTTATTGCGGTTCAATCGTGGCTGGAGGCTTGCTTGATATCACATATGAGACCCATGTAACTTCGTCTATCTCATTTGTAATTCGATTACTAATTTTTGCCAAGATTTCATGAGGTAGTCGTGTCCAATCTGCAGTCATCGCATCAATTGACTCTACTACCCTAACCATGACAATGTTTCCGTATTTTCGTTCATCTCCTACCACTCCAACTGCCTTGTCATCTCCAACCGCTGCATATGCCTGCCAAACTTTGTCATACCAGCCTGATAATTCCAATTCCTCTTCTACGATTTTGCTTGCAATTTTTGAAATGTGTAGTTTTTTCTCAGTGACATCTCCAATTATTCTGACTGCAAGACCGGGGCCTGGAAACGGATGTCGCATTAGCAGTTTTTTTGGCACTCCTAGAATTGCCGCAACTTTTCTCACTTCATCTTTGTATAGATCTCTCAGTGGCTCTAACACCTCTAGCTTGAGCCAATCTGGTAATCCACCTACATTGTGGTGTGTTTTGATTACTGCGGCAGGTCCCTTTGAGACTCCACTTTCTATAACATCTGGATAAAGGGTTCCCTGCGCCAGCCACTTGAATGGGCCATTTTTCTCTGCAAACTCAGTAAAAATTCTGACAAATTCTTCGCCGACAACTTTTCTTTTCTTTTCTGGATCTGCTATACCATCCAATTTATCCAAAAATCGCTTTTTTGCATTGACTGCAGTAAAGTTGACTGCAAAATTATCTTTGAACATTTTTTCAATTTCATGTTCTTCATCCAATCGTAATAATCCGTTATCAACAAAGACACACTTTAGTCTGTCTCCTACTGCCTTGTGAATCAAAAGGGCAGCTACTGTGGAATCTATGCCACCACTTACTCCGCACAAAACATTGCCATCTATTTTTGAGATTTCGTTAATTGATTTTTCAATAAATCCTTCCATGGTCCATTCCTGCTTTGCACCACAAATGTTCAAGACAAAGTTCTTGAGAATTTTAACTCCATTTTCTGTGTGAACTACTTCTGGGTGGAACTGAATTCCATAGATTGATTGTTTTTCATTTGCAATTGCTGCTGCATGCGATCGTTCAGTGTGACCAATTATCTGAAAATCATCTGGAATTTTTTCTGCCTCATCTCCATGGCTCATCCATGCCCTAAGAGAATCTCCAACTCCTCCCAAAAGACTGGAATTGTTGTCTATTGTCAGATTGGAATGACCATATTCCTTGTTGGATCTCTTTACCTTACCACCAAAACTATCAACTATGAGCTGATGTCCATAACAAATCCCAAGTAATGGAAGCTTCATTTGGAAAACTGCCGAGTCAGGCCTTGGCGAGTCCTTGTTATACACACTGGAAGGACCCCCGGAAAAGATCACCCCCTTTGGATTCATGGCCTTTAGCTTGTCAATTGGTATGTCAAATGGCACAAGTTCTGCATATACTGAGAACTCGCGTATTCTTCTGCAAATCAAGTGGCTATATTGAGAACCAAAATCTAAAACTATGATCTTGTCCATTGTATCACTTGGAGTTTTCGATCATCTTTGAAAGAGACCATGTAGCAGTACTTATGATCTCATTCACTCTTTCTTTTTGGCGATAGTTTTTGATTATTATTTCCCGTAATGATGTGCCGTCTTTGTTTATCAAACAGTTGATCATTGCATCCTCAGAGATGACTCCCTTTTCAATGTCTACCATGTCTTTTTTCTTCATTTCTCCAATGATTCTCTCGAGGAAAAATGACTTGAATGGATGCATGTCTTCTTTGAGATCCAAGGTGTTATCCAAGACAATCAACACTTGATCTGGGCTTATGTGGGCATTACCAATTAGTGATCCGTCTGTATTCTTCTTTAATGGAATAGAGTAATCCTCTTTTTGTGTTTGTGGTTTTGTCTCTTTTAGCGATGATGCTTTTGTGAAGCTTTGTTGTTTTAATATAGAATTGATTAGTGCCAAATTTTTTTCCAACATTTCAATTTCTTCTTTATGCTTTTGTATCTCTGATGCGAGTTTTTCCTTAACTTCTAAAACATCTTTAACTTGGTCTTCAGAAAAC
>JBJTCW010000016.1:0-5407 GCA_046092065.1 Candidatus Nitrosotenuis sp.
GATGCCGAGTTTTGGCATCGTAAGAGTATCACTCTTAGACTAATTGGTGATGTGTATTACGCAGAAAAATGTCTACAAAAAGCAAAGGAATTACGTCATAAATCATGATGGACACGAAAAATCCGGTTTTAATTGATTTTAAAAAATAATAGAGATCAATTATTAATTATCTTGATCTTTCTTGTTCCAGTGCCTCTGCCAGTAACCAGAGTAACCTCTGTGGTGACATCTGAAACTTGTGGCTTGGCGCGCTGGTCCAGTCTGACTGCCTGGTGACCTCTGGCTGAAACCATAATGGTATCGCCGCTGACTTTGTCCATTTTCTCTGTCTGGAATTTCTTGTAGGAATTTCCTGCCCAGTTCAATGGGAAAAATTCAGCCTCGGTTTTTGCAGTTCCACGCTGGATAGTCTTTTGAACCTTCATAGCGTAACTAGGGTGTCTTCTGTACATCTATCTTGACAAGTAAATAATTTAGGAAGTTTCATTGCTTATTCCCCATTCGTTTGAGCACTTATGACAGTGCCATGCTGGATCACTATCGCTAATCGCACGCTCTCTTCCAATTATCTGGCCCTTGGCAACGGCATCTAGATACCATTCAATATCTCTAGGGTAACCATAGAAAATAGGACAAGTCCTAGTACTGCCGCAAAAAGGGCATTTTGGATTAGTACATCCCATACATTCCTTTACTTGACACCATCTCAAATGGAACTGGTGAGTCAAACCAACTAGTTGATGAAAACCAGTCCGACCCGGCAAAAAATAGCCCCAGCAATCTCTCCATTGTTATCTGATCAACAACTGAAATCCATACCAGTCCGTCATATCTTGGGAGTCTGACTGGCGTATCTGCATACCATTTGTCGTAATCCATCCTGCACAAAAACAGGGAATCCCCTGTCTTGTTGTTGATAAACGATATTCCGTTTTTGCGGTATGTCCAGTCAAGATTGCAGGTCCTAGAAACTGCCTCGTCAAGCTCAATGTGATTGTGTTGAGTGCTGGAAACGAACTGGCCCGTGTTTGCCATGCAGTATCCTATGTTTTGAGATGTTGATTCAAGCTGGGCTTTGCCTGCGTTCACCGCCTCTGCAATATCTGACAGTCCCCTTGCTATTTTTGCCACAATCGGACGCATGTCTAGTATCCTCCATAGATTAGGGGCTCATCTTTTTCCTCAAACTCTCTGATTATTCTTGGAAAAAAGCTGTTCAGTGAGTTTTGATTTTTCTGATTTTTTCTTTGATTCATGAATTAACTAGCGCATTTTAATTATTATGTAGTATTGCTACAGTATGCTTACTATAGATACTATCAACACCACTTGGGAAATTTCATCTTGCCCGAAATCTCGATAATTGGAGACTCGAACACAGAAATGTTACCAAAAATCGGTCTAGCTTGGTCTCTGAGCTCCTCCCAGGATTTGGGAATTGTGTTTTTATCGGTAAAATCCAATCTGTTAGAGCCGCCCAGTTCCACAGCTACCTTATGCAAGAGTTCGCATTTTTTGAACAAGTCGGGTGCAAATGCAATACATGCGTCAATTATGGAATTTTGGTAATTGTCCGGATCTGGAATTATTACTTCTATTCCTAGGTAAGATTTTTTTGCGGCAAATATTGGCTCTAACCACTCTCTATCAGATGCACCAACACCAATAATCAAATCAATTGGATTGATTCCGTCTGCTCCGTCAAATCCACCCCTGCCTCCTATCAAATACAATTTGATAAATCCGGCCAATTCATTCTACCCCCTTTACCTGATTTTGACTTTCCTTTATTTTGCATATTTTCTCAAAGCATCGCTTTGCCTTTTTGTGATGGCCGCAGACTAGGTGTGCTTCGGCAAGCTTTGATAACACAACGGTATTCTCTGGGCTTTTCTTGAGAATATCCTTATAGACTTTGATACACTCGTCCAACTCGTCAATCTCAAAGCTAGCATCACCCATTATGGCATTTGCCTTAACATCGGTTGGGAATTTTTCTGCGGCATTTTTTGCCTTGTTAAAATACCACTCTGCCCTGTCATATTTTTCTAATGCCTTGTATGACTGTGCCAAATAGAAATATGACTCGTAGTCAGTATCCTCTACTTCCACGGCAAATCTTAGATCATCGATAGCCTTTTCATGCTCTTTCATAAAATGATACGCCATACCTCTGGAAGCGTGATATTTTGACCAGTTGGGATATTCATCGATCAGCTTGTCATAGCAGTCAGCTGACTTTTCATATTCGTTCATGTTCCAGTATAGCCTTCCGAGATTTTCCAGAATTAGGTCTATTTTGCCGTCGACAACTGCAATAAAATCATAGGGCACTTTTGGTTGGGTGTTTTTTTCCTTTTCTGGATTTATTTTGTTTTGAACATCCCACTCATCCTTTGTTATTTGACGACGGTATCTTTGCAGGCCTGTCTTGTATGCCTCTACTGCCTTTGTATTGCAAAACATGGCTTTCTTGGTATCGCCATTCTCGGTGAATAAAACGCCCAAAAAGTGCCAGGCGGGTCCGTATAATGGATCTAATGCCACGGCTTTTTTGAAACACTTGAATCTCTTTTTTTGATTTTCCAACGACTCGCCCAGTTGATACCAGTCACCTGCCCGAAATTCATTAATGTCGAATTTTTTCAATTTCTTTTATCCTCGATTTGATTTTGTAATGTGGCGAGTGGGGCTAGAGTTGACTGTCGAATTATTATTTGTCTCAAGTTCAGAGAAATATCTCTAATCTTGGTATTAAGTGACAGCATGATATCATTGATACTATTGATACTGTTGTTGAGAATTGATTCTGTTTCAGTCAAATATCAGACGCCGTCTTTGAATGCCGGTGATTCAATTGGGCGCTTTCTGTCACTATGGGAAAACTATTGACCAGTGCAAGTTGTATATTTTCTGGCAACTCTGAAAGCATACATCCTTGACAAGACCTTGCAATCTTCCTACGACGTTCTATGCTTGTGATGTTATCTAATGCATACGTAATTTCCCACTGTTGAATATTTTCTGAAGAGTTGTTGTACCCTCTCTCCATTATTTCATATACGTATGGGCAGTCTTTCTCAATCCAGTTCATTTTTCACTGTGTTCCTTTTCATTTGTGGCAAATCAAAATCCAGGCATGGTCTATTGGATTACTGGATTCATATGTGTCGGTTTGATGGGTGAATTTTTGATTTCATTTATTCCAGTCCGTTTCTTAGCGACGGGTCTATCTTTAAGATGCGCGAGTCTAGAGTCTCTTGCAGAATTTTTTTGGCGTCTTGGATTTTTCTGAGATTCTGATGATCGACTCTTCGATACAGTAATGCTAGCTTTAGAATATTCTCCGCAATGATTCCAAAAATTGAAATTTCCTCCTCCAAGTTGGAACCAACTATCGGGTTCAATTTCTGATGCGTCCATGTAATGAACCCAAATTTGACTGCATCATGGGTACACTCATCGTCTCGCCAAAATAGACCGATGCGTCAATTCCCTGGCTTGTCGGCTCTATGATGTGCTTTCTGCCAACCTTGGTCTGCTTGATAAATCCCTTTTTTTCCAGTGGCTGGATTATGTTCGAATTCATGTTTGTCACAGAAACTTGAAGCGCATTGCCAGGACCTGGGTTTGGCGTTATTATGTTTCGGAGTTTGAGAATATCCGCAAGCTTGGACTTGCTTATCTTTTTCTCTTTGACAATTTCCACAAGTGCAAGTCTCTGATTTCTGTCTGGCAGTGGAATTTTTGGTATGTCTAATATCCTGATTTGGAACTTGTCTAGCGCCTTGCAAGATTTATTCGTCTTGCCTGGCTCGCATGAATATACCTGCACATTCCCACCGTCATTAAAAGATCCCGCGGCATGAGCTAAGCCGACTATCTGTGCGGCATTTCCAGATGAAATATTGATGTAAATGTCGTTTTCCCTCTCTAGCAATATGATGTCTCTGGCTAACTTGATGATCTTCGGAACGTCGGTCTTGTCGTGATAATGAACCTGAGTTTCAATGTTTTTGCTATTGCATGATTTGGTAATTCTCTCAATCAGTCCAGCATCGTTTTCCTGTGACCTGTTCTCACCAGCAAGAAGGTGGATTTTATCAGCCTTGAATTGAAGTGCTGCGCTTAGCGAGAACTCTATGTTCCCATTTATGGCTATGACGTGTACGCGTAGCTTCATCGGAGTCATCGCATACGTCTCCTCTCAAGGCGTCTTGCCCTAGACATATTCTCACAAAATTTGTCTATTCTGCTTTTTTGGTCATAAAATATGCTGGCGTCGCCCCTGCGGTATCTGATGTAGCTGCCGTATTGGAACGGGTGTATGTGCACCTGGTCGCCGTGATAGGCACACACGCCTATGGTCATCTCTGGAAAGTAGCTAATGTGGTGTTTTTCAGTGGCCGGATTCGCACAAAACTCGCACTTCATTTTTTCATGCTCCTTTGAAGGTAAAGTTTTTGTTTGTCATAGCAGTCAAGACACATTTTTATTCCGTAAAGCATGACAGAACTTTCTGTTAGATCTTTTTTGCAGAAATTACACTCATAGCTTGAAATTGTTTGAAACATTTTGCTATCGATGCAACTTTTGCATATCGTCAGTCCATACATTGGGATAAATTCCAGTCTTTCCACCTCTTTACAAAACGCGCACTTCATTTCTGTACCTCACCGATTTGCTTGTGACATTCTATACACATTCCAAGTAATTTGTCTGAATTATCCTCTTCGTAATGCGACAAATATACTCCGCATGACTCGCATGGAGTCCACACTGGAATATCCTCCATTTCATTCCCATGCCATTTTACTCGCTTACCAGGAACTTTTCTATTGCAGCATGTGCAACTAACCATTCCCGGCTTGCTAATTTGTTCGGTATCATATTTTGATAACACAGTCGAATGAATAATTCCACTCTTGGTCCAGTATTCCTGGCAAGTTTCGCCACTGGATCTTTTAGTTAATCTATCTGTCTGGACAATCTCTGCATCAATGTTCGTTTGTTCCTTGATTTTTTTATTTTGTAATTCTTCGATCGATTTAGCTTCTGCGGTGGACACTTGGTCCAAAAATATCTCGTTGGAAGCCTTCGCTCTTTGTTTATTGGTTTTACTTTTCGTCGTCATGGGGTATTATAGCTCAAACGAGTATAAAAACTTTAATTTGCGAATTTACTATATCTATATGAGAATATACAGTATAGGGCTATATAAGATTTGTGAATTAATATAATAATTTAAAAGCACTGCTGGATAGGTGATAATATGGGAAAATCTACCATCAAAGAAAAAAACACTGAAGACCCGAAACAATACTCGTCAAAAAATAAAGAAGCGGTCATCTCTAAAGAAACCATCCATGAAATCTTGAAAAAACAATTCCTAACTATGAGTATGGAA
>JBJTCW010000017.1:0-3015 GCA_046092065.1 Candidatus Nitrosotenuis sp.
ACTGTGACTATGTCACCTTGTAGGATACAATAAGAGCCTGATGATGCTGCCTCTTCAAATCTATTCAGTTGAGATGTTGATCTCGTACTGTTGTTTGCAGAGACGTATTTCTGGGTTGAGGTGCTTGTGCCGGATGGGCAGTCTGTTGAACTTGGTCCGTCTGTGTACTTGACAGTTAAGGCGAACTCGAAGATTCCGCTGTTTGGAGTGGTTTCTACGATTGGTCCTAACTCTCTTGTTACTATATAGCCGGTATTGTCAACGGAATCATTTGTGATCTTGCCGTCTTTTCCAGTTGCGGAACTGAATCCTGCTGTTGCTAGGTAAACCTTTGTGGTTCCTCTAGAAACATACACTGAGACTGGTCCATGGGCGGTTGTTTCGCCAGTTTCTTGGATTTTGTCTTCACCAGTTGCGGATGTATCAAAGTCTGGGTCGTTCACTTGGACATACAAAACTACATCACCATCACCAATTGTCTCTGCAGCAGTTGTGACACTGCCGGTAAGACCTTTTGCGTGAATTGGGAATACTGAAAGACCGTTAGGGCTTGCAGCTCCTGTGGTGCCACTGTAGTCATCGACTGTTCCAAATGGTACTGGATAGACAGATCTATCAAAGCTCACAGAACCTGTGTTTGCTCTGATTGCTGCTCCATCACTGACCTCGAGTATTTCGCCTGATGCATCTCTAAAGTCTGCATATCTGACTTCTAGATCTTTACCTGTTGCTGATGATAGTGCTGCTGAGCTGCTTAGGCAGGCGTTGCCTGGGACTTGGAAGTCACCAGTGAAAATTCCAGAGCTTTCACTTGTTTCAACAAGTATGAAGCCGCTGTCATTTAATCCATCAGAACCTGATACGGTTCCGGTGCAACTGTTTGAAGCTTTAGCTTCCCATTTAGCGCCACCAATTGAAACCTTTACGAGTTGTCCGTATGGTACTGCGTTCGAATCGAAGCGTCCATATCCAGACTTTCCTACGGTTTCGGTTGCAACATCATTGCTTGTTTTGAATGTGGTATAGATATCTACTAGTTCAGAGTCAACATTAAGGTCTGCGTCTTCTAGTGTAACTGTTACTGTATCGGCTATTTTGTATGCTGGTTTATCGAAGCTGATTACACCGCTGTGAGTTGGTGCCTCGATTTGTCCAGAGTTTTGTGTTGATACACCATCTCTTACCAAGTCAAGGTAATTGACACGTACTGAATCCTCATCAGTGAGGTCTTCGTTTACGGCCATTACAACTCCATCATCGGTGTATTTTAGACCGGTAAATGTGCTGGTTTGGTTTGCGTTGAGTTGATTCAACATAACATATTCGATGGTTCCACCGAATACACCAGTATTATCGCCTGTCTCTTCCAACTCTAAACGATAGATTGCATCGTTGAATCTCTCGGATGCATCGTTACCATCGTTAGCGTTTCCAAATCTTAGGAAATCAACCGTGATTGGATATGTTCCAGCATCTAATGTGGTGTCAGTGCCGCCGGCTTTGATTGCAAAGCTGACAATGACATCACCTGTAGATCTTGGACCGAATAATTTATTCGCTGTGAAGTTTAGCACATGATTTTCTCCAAATCTGCTTGCTGTTGTACCACTAGTTAGACTGAGTCCAAGTACTTGTTGGAAGTCAGTTTTAGTTGATGGTTCAAGAACAAGCTGTTTCGGGTGTGATGCGTTTCCTATGAAGATTGTCTGTAAGGTAGCTTGATTGCCTAATTGATCATTAATTGAACGAAGATCGAAGCTTATGAAGTGTCTAACAGCATTTCCGGTATTTCCACTTGCAAATGCACTTGTTGCGTTAGCAGACATGTAATTTGCGAATGTAATTCCTGAAATGTTTGTTGTTGCGTTAACGAATGTTCCAGTAGATGTTTGTACCCAGTTGTCTATTTGCGCGGTGACTGGACATAACATTCGATCAGAATAGGTATCCACTGTTGGAGTAATTGCTGTTCCTTTGATTGTACAATCACCTGCTGTGGTTGCACCTGCTAATGTCAGTGGGCTTCCTACTTTGATTGCTGGAATTAGTGTAACGCTTCCGCTGTTGACATCTAAGTCTTCATCAGATAATGCGTTCTTGTTGTTATCAGCATCGTTTAGGGTTACAGATACTTCTTCGCCAGAGTTCCATTCTGCGCCTACTGCTGCACTATCAAATGATAGTACACCAAAGCTCAATCCTACTTTGATAGTTTTTGAGTTATCATTGTATTTGATTGATGCAGTTGAATCTCTCTTTGCGCCAGATGTTGTCTCCAACATGGAGTCATCTAGGTTATCTGTCGATACAAATATGCCGGTATTTGGACCCGTTTCTGTGAATTGGACTGGTTGTACTGCTCCAGTTGCAGTCATTGCTGCAGTTGCGAGCGTACCACTAGCAGATAATGATGCACCATCAGCGTTGGCGTCAATGTTCAATACAACGGTGCCTGTAGTTGCTACATCACCATTTATTGTCATTTTGCCTGCTTCCATCATCAAGCTGGTTAAGTTACCAGTGATTGATGGGTTGTTTGCATTACTATTATTTGGTTGTGCTCCGTTTTCATCAAATACTAGGTATCTGAGTGATTCGGAACCAGCTAGTGTACCAAATGTCCATGTATCTTCATCAGTTGGGTCAATGTTTAGCTGGTAGTCGTTTACTGTAACGTGTACTTGTGCGCTTCTTGGATATGTAGTTCTGTCAGTTGACGCGCTGATTAGATCAGAATTGCCATCAAAGAGTAGTGATGTTGTTTGAACATTACCACCTTTGTTATACTGAACTACTACATTTCCGCCAGTTGTAAAGTCATACAGTTGGATGAAAGGCCATAAACTCATTGCGTTTTGGTTTAGACCGATTTGGCCTAGGCTACCTGCAATGGATTTGTTTATGGTCTTGTTTTCTCTAACTACATTGTTGAGTTTAGCTGTTCCTGGGGCTCCATCTACGGTACAATCTACTAGGGTTGCTGTGCCGTTAGTGCCTGATGTGACACTTCTTGCT
>JBJTCW010000018.1:0-4630 GCA_046092065.1 Candidatus Nitrosotenuis sp.
GTATCAATACAGATAAAATTCAAAAGATCAATCAACTATACAAAAATAGTGAGCACAAAAGAACCACTCCAGGTAAATTGTGATAAAATATGAAAATTTACAATACATTAAACACGACAGAGCAAAATGTTGCTCCAGATAATATTGGAATTTACCTGTGCGGCGTCACAGTTTATGATGAATCCCACATAGGTCATGCAAGAACAATAATTATTTTTGACGTGTTACGAAGATATCTGGAATCAAAAGGAGCCCAGGTCAAATTCGTCCAGAATTTTACCGATGTTGATGATAAGATAATCAACAAAGCAAGTGCAGAAGGACTACACCCATTAGATGTCAGCAGAAAGTACATTGAGCATTATTTTGAGGATTTTGATAGACTAAACATCAAACGAGCCACTATACATCCAAAGGCGACAGAGCATATTTCAGACATCATAGATTTGATCAAAAGACTGATTGATTCAGGTTATGCATATTTGTCTCTAAATGGAGTGTATTATTCAGTATCAAAATTTGCAGAATATGGTAAATTATCAAAAAGAAAAACTGAAGACCTCATAGCTGGTGCAAGAATCGCAGTTGATGAAACCAAAAACGATGCGCTAGACTTTGCATTATGGAAGTTTTCTGAGACAGAGCCCAATTGGCCTAGCCCATGGGGCAAAGGTAGGCCTGGCTGGCACATTGAATGCTCTGCGATGAGCCTCAAGTATCTTGGAGAAGAATTTGAGATTCATGGTGGTGGCAGAGATCTCATATTTCCGCACCATGAAAACGAGATAGCCCAGACAGAAGCTGTGACAAAAAAGCCTCTTGCAAAATTATGGATGCATGTAGGCATGGTTACAATCAATGGAGAAAAAATGTCCAAGTCCCTTGGAAACATAAAGTCAGTAAGGCACGTACTTGAGAACTGGGGGCCAAATGTAATCAGATTATTCTGCTTGTCAGGTCATTATTCCAAGGCAATAGATTATGCAGAAGAGCTGCTAAAAGAAAATCTCATCAAATGGAGACAGACAGAAACGGCATATTATGAAATGATAATGTCAGAAGGAGCAGGCCCAATAGATGAGATATCCAGCATAGTTGCAGAATGCAAAAATGAATTCGAGTCTGCATTAAACTCTGACTTTAACACATCACTTGCATTAAACGCATTTTTCAAGCTAGTCAAAGGCATAAACCGAATTGCAGCATCAGAATCAATGACAAAATCAATTGCAAATATAGCATTGCCAGAATTTGAGCACATGCTCGATATACTAGGATTGCAAGTACAAAAAATAACAGATCAAGAACGACAAAACATCACAGATATGCTAAAACAAAGAGAAACACTGCGTGCACAGAAACAATACCAAGAAGCAGATAAAATCAGAGACCAGATCTCTGCACAAAACATTGTCTTGCTTGATCATAAAAACAAGACAGTATGGATGAAAAAAGAAAAAATCTCAGCAGATGCCTAGTGGGTTTTTTTGTTAGTTGATGCGCTAACCAAAGATATCACATCACGGTCACGCAACTGATAGTTTGTTGGCAGTCTCAGATTATACCTAATGTCTTTAGCATAAAGCAGTCCTTTAGTGAGGCTAGTATGGATTTCTTTTGCCAGATCATTTACGGTTGCACCGTCCTTTAACAAGATTAAATCAGGCAAAACATTGCCTTTTTTGTCTGCAAGTTTTTCCTCGTCTGCGACAGGATAGATGGCATTCATTTTGAGTAGCTTAAACACAGTCACATTGATTGCAAACTGAACTCCAGTTCGCATATACTCACCCATTATTTCCTTGGTGATAAAATCAAGTGCTCCCCTTTGTTTTGTGGATAGTTCATCTGGTTTTATTATATCAAATTGCTCGGAACCTGGAGAATATTTTATGAGCCCCTTTTGTTCTGCCCTTCGAAGGGTCAATTCACTATCTGCACTTGCAGGAACCACAATTGTATCGTTATATCTTTCCCGTAATCTAGCAAAGTTCTTGTCGGCACCTTCAACGTCGATTTTATTTGCAACTATTAACGTAGGTTTTGAGATCTTGCGAAGAATAGTCGCAAATTTTTTACTCTCTTGGAATCCAATATCATCAAATTCTTTTTCGTCAACTCCAGCAGAGTGCAATGCTTCTTTAACATGAGAGTTATTCACGCCAATTCCACGATACAAATCAGCAATTGCAATAATCTTGTCTACTCCAGAATGAATTGTTTTTGAAACCTTGTCACGATTTCCTTCCAGAATTTTCAGATACCACATGATGAGCTCTTCTTCAATGTCTGCAAAGTCAGATATCGGATCACCTGCCCCGGCCTCTGCAATCTTGCCGGACGAGTCAATTCCCCCAGATACATCCACCACATGCAATAATGCATCAGATTGCGCAGCCACTGAGAGGAATTGGTTCCCAAGGCCTTTTCCCTGCCATGCATCCTTGATGAGTCCTGGTAAATCAATGAGCTCAATTGGGATGTATCTCCAGCCATCAACACATCGAGAATTTTTTGGATTATCAGATACCTGAAATTCAGGATGAACGCATAGGGTGACTGCGTTTGCGGTTGCAGATTCAGGTTTTTTTGTTGTGAATGGATATGTGGAGATTTCTGCGGATGATAACGTAGCTGAATTAAAGAATGTAGTTTTACCAGTGTTTGTCTTGCCGATAATTCCTATTTTTATTGGCACAGTAACATTGCCAATTTATGCTATTTATCTCTGACTAGTGAGTGTGATCATTGTGCTGGTGTGTAGTTACTTTTTCACATGAATTTTTTAGCTCATCAATTAACCATGAGATTTCTTCTAGTTCTTCTTTTGATAAATTTGAATCCCATTTGTCAAGTGTGGTTTTTGCTATCTGACATGCATGATACAACAGATTCCAATAGGGATGGTGCTCTGCAACAGTAAATGCAAGCTCCGTTGTGTCTGCAAGTCCATTTTTTGCCCTTTCAAGTGAGCTGATCTTTTCTCCAAAAATTCTAATGATTTGAGATTCCAGATCAGATTCAACTTTTAGCATAATATCACGATCAGTGTATGACTTTACAAGAGACTTTAACTCCTTGTGAAAATCCTCAAAATCATTCATTAGAATAACCGCTGGTGTTCTGCCAGCATACACCTGTTATACACTACTTCGATTCCAGATTTTCTTGCCAGATCTTCAGCCTCTGGATTATGGATTCCTTCTTGAAGCCAGATCACTTTGGGTTTTTTCTTGATTGCCTCTTGTATGACAGGCAAAACTTGATCAGACGGTCTAAACACATCTACAATGTCAATAGGTTCGTATACATCAGATACTGTCGCATGGCATTTTCTATCCAATATAACATCTGTAGTAGGATTGACAGGTAAAACATCATAGCCTTGCGAGATGAGGTATTTTGGAACATAATTTGCTGCTTTATCTTCATTTTTTGACATCCCCACCACGACAACTTTTCTTAGCGACAATATCTGTCGGATTTCATCGTCTGTGTGAGAGTCTTTTTCCATGAATAGAACACAGTAATGAAGATTATAATTTATTTGGAAAATTATTATAGCCAAGGCAAGAAACCAAACCGTGGAAGAAGAGCCAAAAGATATTATTGTTTTAGGCGCAATCAGAAATGGCGCCAAAAAATTTGATAAAATAAGATCAAAGACTGGAATTTCTCCAGAGGAATTGAATAAAATTTTAGAGCAATTAGAACAAAGAGGATTCATCCGAGTTGAAAAGAAAAAGGGCTTTTTGGGAGGCCAGAAAATCGAACTTTATCTTACCGACAAAGGAAACAACGAAGTACAGCAGAGAATCCACGAGATGGAACAAAAATGGAACCAGATGGTTCAACTGTACAAGATGGGCGACAAGAAAAAACTTGAAGAGTTCATGGGTGGCAACAAGTCAGATTTTGCAACGATGATGTTCTTTGGTGTAATGAATATGATGATGTTTTCAATGATGTTTTCAATGATTGGTGCATCAATGAATAGTTATGTGCCACCGGATCAAGTTCCACCCGGAGCAGAAAACCAAATGTCCGATGGCGATTCAGGTGCAGATGGAGATATGGGAGATGGGGGAGACGGATTTGGTGGAGGCCTTGATGGTGGCATAGGCGACATTGGCTTTTAAAAATATTAAATCTCCCAAATACTAGACAAAACACTTGCTATACACATCAGATGAAAACCAAGGACTGGTCAGAGTTTTACAATTACTCAAGTCTCACCATCCAGAATACTTATCAGGCCAAGATCTCAGTGAAGTGCTAAAAATTAGCAGGGTCGCCATCTGGAAGCATATCAAAAAAATCCAAACCCTAGGATACAAAATAGAATCAAAACAAAATCTTGGATATAGGCTTACAGACACTACATCTCTTTTGCTCCCATGGGAGATCACAGACGAGTTGAAAACCAAACACATTGGAAAAAAAATCTACTATTTTGATACAATAGAATCTACACAAAAATTCGCAGTAGGAATTGCAAAAAATTCAAAAGAGTTTGGTGCAACAATAATTGCAGAATCACAGACCGCTGGCAAAGGCAGGTTAGGTAGACAGTGGGTTTCTCCCAAAGGCGGCATATGGTTATCAGTAATTTTACAGCCAAGTTTTGATA
>JBJTCW010000019.1:0-6123 GCA_046092065.1 Candidatus Nitrosotenuis sp.
GATTTAACCATACATTACACTGCAATCGGATTCATCGGAATAACAATAATGCTGTACATGCCTCTAATGATCCCGCCAATACTGGAAAAACCGGTACGATTTTTGGATTTTAATCACATTCCATTAATATTGATACTAATAGCGCTTGGAATTCGAACAATCGGAGATGTATTTCTGAGCTCTGCATTTCATGATGGTGCAATGATTGTTTTTGGAGTATCTGGATTTGTTGTTCTGGCAGGCATGTTCTTGTTTGTTAGAATGATTCACCGTGCAATGAAAAACACCGATTCTGAATTGTCTATTGTGTAAAAACCGAAAATTCTGTCGCGTATTATAAATATGCAAATTCAACCATTTTACTTATGATTCCACTTTCCGGGGACATGCCAAACGCAAAGGGCAGAATTAACGAACGAGTTGGCTCTTTCTCAACAACACGCGGAACATCTACTCTGAAACGTGGATTTGCTCACATGCTAAAAAATGGCGTTGTAATGGATGTCACTACAGTGGAACAAGCTAGGATAGCTGAAGAGGCAGGCGCAGTCTCTGTAATGGTTTTGGACAAGCTTCCATCAGATGTCAGAAAGGCAGGCGGCGTAGCAAGAACAGCAAGTATTAGAGTTATTGAAGAAATTATGGATGCAGTTACAATTCCAGTCATGGCAAAATGCAGAATCGGCCATGTCTACGAAGCTCGTGTACTAGAAGAAACAGATGTTGACATGATTGACGAATCCGAAGTATTGACACCAGCAGATGAGACTCATCACATTTGGAAATGGGACTATACTACTCCGTTTGTCAATGGTGCAAGATCCCTTGCAGAGGCATTGCGAAGAATTGAGGAAGGAGCTGCAATGATTAGAACCAAGGGTGAACCTGGAACTGGAAATGTTGCAGAAGCAGTTACACATATCAAAAAAGTAAATGACGAATTACGATTAATCAAATCAGTCTATGACTCTGGCGATCACCAGGATTTAGTAAGAATTGCCCGCGAGTTCAAAGTATCTTATGATCTAGTAGAGCAAACTGCTAAGATTGGCCGACTACCTGTAGTGAATTTTGCTGCAGGAGGCATTGCAACACCAGCAGATGCAGCTTATCTGATGTCTTTGGGATGTGATGGAATCTTTGTCGGCTCTGGAATTTTCAAAGCAGAAGACGCCAAAGAGCGTGCAAGAGCAGTTGTACTGGCTACAACATTTTGGGAGGATCCAGACAAGGTCAAAGAGGCGCAAAGAATGATTGATGAACGACAATCAATGTTGGGCCTTGATGTCAAGAATCTGGAGCTAAGAATGCAAGAGCGTGGAAGCACAGCATGAGCGTAAACATTGGCGTTTTAGGAATGCAGGGAGATGTTGCAGAAAACATTGCAGCAACTAGGGCTGCACTGGCACGAGCGGGAATGAAGGGAATAGTAAAGCAGGTAAAGACTCCATCAGAGATTTCCAAGCTTGACGGTTTGATTATTCCTGGTGGCGAAAGCACAATGATTGGCCAAATGTCTTTGGTAAATGGTGCAATCAAGACAATAAAGGACAAGATCCAAAAGGGAATGCCTGTCTTTGGAATCTGCGCTGGCTTGATTTTGTTATCTAAAAATGCCAAGGACCGAGTCGTTGGCAAAATGGACCAACCGTTATTGGAATTACTAGATGTTATAGTGGAGAGAAATTCATTTGGCCGACAACATGATTCCTTTGAGGCAGAAATATCCGCACAGCAACTAGGAATTGCAAGATCTCGTGGCGTGTTTATTCGAGCTCCATCAATTGAAGGACTTGGCAAAAATGTTCAAGCAGTGTCAAAGTTTAATGAAAAAATTGTTGCAGTAAAGCAAGGAAATATTCTTGGCGTGGCGTTTCATCCAGAGCTAACCACTGATCCGTTATGGCACAAATATTTTGTCTCCATGATAAAATCAAAGACTGGCAATAATCCACCTAGACCACACAACAAGAATCATCAAAAACCACAAAATAAAAACCAAAAACCAAAGAACACTCCAAAACCTGCTCCAAAAAACCAAAACAACAAGCAGGCACCAAAACCAGCCCAGCAATAATATTGTTGTAACTTTTCAAAATATTATTGGAAGAGCAATTACAAATTAGACGCGCATTTGGCATTCTGTTTATTTTGGTATCGGTGGCAGTGTCTGTTGCCTCTGCACTGAGTCTGGTTGTAGCCACTAGTGGTTATCCAGTGTTTTGGTATGTCGTGATTTGGTTAGCCTCATTTGGAATTCCATTTGGAGCTTATCTCAAAAAATCAAAGGCAAAACTGTTGATGATTAGACAACGAATGAAGAACAGTGTCACATGGCCGATTCCAATCAAGGCAGTAAATGGCCTGTGTTGGGCTCTGCCATTTGCATTGATTGGCGCGTTTCCATCAATGATTCAGTATTTGATATTGTTTGGAATTGGATTTGGCAATCTGTCAACGTACATTTTCATGAGAAAATTCAGCGGACTGGTAAACAATGAGCAGCTACTGGTGGGTGCAGTGTCTTTGGCATTTGTGTTTGTTGCAGTTGCAATTGATCAGACTTTGTTCGTTCATAATCAACCGGTTGCGGTATTTTTGTCTAGAATACTCATTGCAATATCATATGCAATGGGTGGAATCTTTGCATTATTAGCAAAAAAGTAACTCGTCTTAGCTAATTCTGTGCATTGGAATCAAATCACTCGTAAACTGTTTGAGTGACTCTGGAATCTCTATTGATATTGAATCCTTTAACGACAAGCCTTTTGATTTCTTTTCATTCCAGACTCTGGAATTGAATTCCTCAATTTCTTTGGTAAACTGGCTCATGCTTGGCAAATTCTCTGGTTTTGGATGTCTTTGTTTATGAATTGTCTCTTTGGAGTATAGTTCCTGCCATAGATGATCAGTACTGAATGGCGAAATTGGTGCAAGTAAAACAAGAATCGTAGACAAAACCTTGTGCAAAGTGTAGATTGCAGCATTTTTTTCATCCTCAGTAAAGCCTTCTCCATATGCCCGAGCCTTTACCATCTCGATATAGTGAGCAGCGAACAAATTCCAAGTGAATTCGCGTATGGCTATTGCAGGCACAAAAAAGTTGTATTCTGAATAGCCTTTTTGGCATTCTGATACAACTCTGTCAAGCTCTGCTAGAATCCACTTGTCTGTGGCAGTTGGTTCTGCCTTTTCTATTATATCATAGCTAGAGATGAATCTGGAAACATTCCATAATTTGGATAGGAATTTCTTGGTTGCCTCTATTTTTTGCTCTGAACATCTAAAGTCATAACCGTGATTGATCTCTGATGCACTCCAGAATCGGAAAGTATCTGCGCCAAACTTTTCAATTATTGGCAATGGATCAACTGCATTTCCTTTACTCTTTGACATTTTCATTCCTTTTTCGTCAAGGCCATATCCCATCACCCAGGCCTCAGACCATGGGCTGGAACCAGTCAGTTGCTCGCATCGAAGAATTGTATAGTATAACCAAGTACGAACAATGTCTTTGGCTTGAGGTCTAAGTGTTGTAGGATATGTTTTTTTGAAAAATTCTTGATCCTTGTTGTACTTTGAAATGAATAATGGAGAAACTGATGAATCCATCCATGTATCAAATGTTCTAGTTTCACCAACGAATTCCTTGGCACTGCACTTTGTACATTTCTCAAACGGTGCAGGATCTGTCCATGGTTTGTAGTATTTTCCTGGTACCGGTACATGCGGTTCAGAGCAGCTCTTGCAGTACCAGATTGGAATTTCTGTACCATAGTATCTACGTCGAGATATTGGCCAGTCAATTGAAATTGAATCTAACCAGTTCATCAGAATTTGCTTGTGCATGTCTGGATGGAATGTGATTTTTTGTCCCAATCCACGAATCTTTTCAATTGAATCCATCTGCTTTACGTAATATTCCTCCATTGGTATGATCTCAATTGGAATCTTGCTACGCTCAGAAACAGGCGTTCTGTGCGTAATTTCCTCGATTTTTTCTACCAGTCCTGCATTTTGCAAGTCTTCAATGATCTGATTTCGAGCCTGCTTTACCTTGAGTCCTGCATATTTTCCAGCAGACTCTGTCATAAGACCATTCATTCCAATTGCAACAATTTCTTCAAGCTTCATCTCTCGGAACAATGCAACGTCATTTTGATCACCATACGAGCAGACCATCACTGCACCGGAACCAAACTCCATCTGTGCAGAGTGATGAGTTCGAATAGTTACTTCTCTGTTTATTACAGGTACAATGATTTTCTTATCAATAACGTCTTTGTATCTAGAATCCTCTGGATTTACTATAACAGTTTGACATGCGCAAAGCAGTTCAGGTCTGGTACTAGCTATGATGATTTCTCTGTCAGAATCTTTAATCTTGAATTTCATGTAAACTAGTTTGGTTGGAATGTCTTGGTATTGGATCTCTGCATCAGCTATCGTGGTTCCAGAAACCCAGTCGTAGTTGTTTGGTCTAGTCGCCTTGTAGATTGTTCCGCGCTTCCATAATTCAATAAATGTGGATTGTGTTAGAATACGATATTCCTCAGAATCTGTTCTGTAATAATTGGCAAAATTGCCAGACAGTCCAAGGCTTTTCATTATCTGCAACATTTCTGCCTCTAGATCATCCAGCGAACTCTTGCACAATTCCAAGAACTTGCTTCGCTCAGTTTCCTGCATGCGGATGTTGTGTTTCTTTTCAGTGTACAGTTCCACTGGCAGACCGTTTCTGTCTATTCCAATTGGAAAATATACATGATTTCCATTCATTCTAGCAGTTCTTGCAATCATGTCTATCTGAGAATAATGAGCTGCAGCTCCAATGTGCCAAGGCCTACCAGATGGATATGGTGGAGGCGTATCTATGACAAAATTCTTGTTTTCAGGCACGAATTCGTACAATCCAGAGTCAACCCATTGCTTGAGAATGTTTGCTTCAAGCTCTGGATTCCACGCAGTTTCTTTGATCTTTGGTTCCATGGTACTTATGATTTTGAAATCTTGGAAATCAGATGCGCGCCCTTGTTGTAGCCTTCGTAAATGTAAACGCCAACCGCCTCAATATTCTTTGGAAGCTTGGGCACTAGAAGCTTGATTATTTCAGTGGATAGATTTTCTACGGTTGCCTCACCTTCTAGGAGAAATGTTGTATTCTTTGGAACTTGCATGTCAAACATTCCTTTTGGACCTTCAAAAGTTATTCTATAATGTGACTGGTCTTCTGTCTTGAGATATTTTCTGTTGATAAAGAATTTGTGATCCAAAATTCCAATTACCTCTTTGATTATTCTTTTTGCCTCGCCAAAGTCAACTAGCAGATTATTTGTCATGTCTCCAACTAGTTCCACCAGAACAGTAGATGTATGTCCGTGTAGAATGGAGCATTTTTCTACCAATGGCAGAATATGTGCATAATCAAATGCAAAGGATGGATCTTCAATGAAAATAGAGCCAGACTGGGCATCTTTGGTATCATAGAATACAATTTCATCCAATTCTTTGAGTTTAGCTGCAAACTGGGGATGACCTATTGCCATTATAACATGGCCATCGGATTTTATCTCCTTGTATTTTGAAATGTCGGATTCGGAATCAATTACCTCGATTAGCTTTCCATCACTTGTTTTGAAATCAACTAGTATGGTTTTTCCACTGGATAGTGTCAGCTTGTGTTGATATTCATAGGATAACCCCAAAAAAGACATCATTTGCGCAATTGACAGCTCGGTTCTTGATTTTAGCAGAGTACCATTTTTGTCAATATATCTAAAATCCGAGTCCAGTATGGTGGAATTGGTTAGTGTCATTTGCAAACTGCCTTGGTTTTGTGCCTATATAATCAATGGAGATTATGTGCCTAAATTACAGACTCGATGAACTTGGCAAGCTCGACATCATTTGATGTTATGCCTCCAGCATCATGTGTCATCAGGTCTATTGTTACTCTGTTATACACATTGAACCATTCTGGATGATGGTTCATCTTTTCTGCGTGTAGTGCGACTTTGGTCATAAATGAAAACGCCTCGGTAAAATCAGAAAATGTTAGTTCTCTATGCAGTTTTCCATTTTTTATGGTCCAATTTGGAAGTTCTCGTTTAATTTGATCTTCTG